>NJEE01000098.1 GCA_002255045.1 Candidatus Bathyarchaeota archaeon ex4484_205
TCGAAGGATGGACTTGGGAAAACGTCTATCAATAAGTCCCCGTTTCTTAAGTTGAACTCGGATGCTAGCTCATTCTCTATCTCCACTATTTTTTTAATCCCGTTTGATCTGAGATTGGTTAATAACTCAAAGAAATCGTCATCCATGTCCATCCTCGAAAGGTATACTACTCTTTTGTACAAATTCCTCTCGTCTATCATTCTCATTATCTTTGAAGGAATTCCCTCCTGTCTCCTAAGAAAGGAAATCAAATCGAAGTCATCCATCTTAGACAATTCCTCTATCGAGAGTGTTCTATCTAGGAAACAGGATAGAACTGCTCTGGTGAGCATTGCATCTGCTATCCTAGATACGTGGTGCAAGTAAACTGTCGGATACATGGCAAATCTAGCAAACAATAAGGTCTCAGCTGCTTTTATTCCTTTCTCAGACAAGACTACCTTTCCGTTAGATATTTCAAAACTCTGTATTAGTCTCTCCAAGTCTATCACACCATAGGCCACTCCAGTGTAATGGGAGTCCCTGACTAGATAATCGGCTCTGTCTACATCTAATGGACTTGATATTATTTTTCCTAGTTCTCCCTCTCCCCTCACGATGGATATTACTTCCCTATTGGAGAAATTCCCGAGATCCATCTCCTTTATTATTTTCTCAGACAGGGAAGTGTGAGTAACAGGTCCTCTAGTGCGTGGGAGAGGGGCATGTGCCCTATGTCGTGTAATAGTCCCGATATTCTCAGGAGCTTTTTCTCATCCTCTCCTAAGCCCAGAGACTCTGAAACTCTTCCTGCTAGATGCATCACAGGGAGTGTTCGAACCTAGTATGATTTGCTCCTGGATAAACCAGATATGCCATTCCAAGCTGTCTTATTCTCCTGAGTCTCTGCACTTCTATTGAATCTATTATTCCAATTTCCTCCTCGGATATCTCTATGTTGCCGTGTATGGCATCTCTTATCACTTTCAATGTCTCTCACTCCCCAATCACTTGTACGTATAGTTCTCTCCTCCTAGGCCCATCGAATTCAATCATGAGTATCCTTTGCCAGGTCCCCAATTGAAGAGAGCCCCCTGATACAGGGAGAACTAGGCTTGGAAGGATCAAAATAGATCTAAGATGAGACGTTGCATTCCTGTCTACTTCATCGTGCTTGTATTTATTTTCCTTAACTAGAGTGGAGAAAGTCTTTAATATGTCATCCATTAATCCTCTTTCTGCTTCATTGATGCAAAGAGCTGCTGTTGTGTGTTTCAAAAAAACTATTGCAACTCCTTCCTTCACGCCACTCTTATTTATGGCCTTCTCCACCAAGTTGGTTACGTCTAGCACCTCCTCCTTGCTGGAGGTGTCCACTCTTTCCACTCGGACGTAACTCTTCAAAGGGATCCCAGGAGGTGATCCGTTGAGAATAGTTATAAAGGTGAAGGAAATAAGGGGTAAATGTCCCGTCTATTCTGTAGGAGACAAAATAGTCCTAGATGGGCCGAGAATAGTAAAGGAGGAAAGTTCAGAGATTTGCGTCCACGCACTAGTGCCAATATTACACTTCTACTTGGCGTTAAGAGAAGGAGTGTCTCCAGAGAAAATCGGAATAGGAAGAGGAAATAAGGCTTACATCTCTTGCCCAGATCCTGGAAAATACACTGGCGGAGGAAATGTCATTTTCGAATTGGAAGGGGAAGAACTATAAGGCCCTCATCTTCCCTGCCCAATGTCTCGAACTCTCCGAGGAAATACATGAAAGCAGTGATTGCTGAGTAAACAGCGTCTTCCTCGTCTCTACTCAAATCCTTTTTCTGTATTCTCAGGTTTATTTTAGGGAGCAATTCCCAGAGTGGTCCGAGTATTTTCCTGCTAGTTCCAGGATGAACTTCTATTACCTCAATTCCCCGCTTCTCTAAGTTTTTCTTGAGTGAAATTCCTCTCTCTGTCAAATTCCTCATCCACTTGAATGTGACTGGAAACACTCTGTAACCTCTAGAGATCATTTCTCTCTCTATCCACCTCATTCCCCCTATTCTCTCACAATTACACTCCTTTCTCAAACAGCATCTACCTAGAGGTAAAGAAAGNCTGATGGCCTACTTTCCTTTGCTGAAAGATCCACTCCTGCTAATCTCATTGGAGTACAGCTCCTCCAATGGGACCTCTATCCTAGGCCTATTGGGTATGACGTGTCTAGTAGTCTTGGGCGGATATTTCTCTAGTAGTCTTGGGCGGATATTTCTCCCCACTGAGCCCTATTTTTATTACGTCTTCCTTGCTAACACTTTTGAAAATAACTGCAGCTTGGAACTTCCCTTTCTCTACTAGTTCTATGGCCTCCTCAACGGATCGGACATATTCTACTTCCAGTTCGTTCCATTTCCTTATTATGTCCTCCAGACCTTTTATTTCTCCTTTAACCACCGGATACCATCTCTCCACCCTTATGCTTGGATCGGAGTAATTCACCAAGAGTACTGGAATTAGCCTGCATCCCAATTTCCTGAGAGCTTCGACTCTGTGATGCCCATCTAATACTACTAGGGTTTCCTTATCAACTATTACTGGCTCTTTAATCACCCCGTCTCTTTTTATCTCGTCTATGAGGGAGTTCAGCTTCTCGGGGATTACTTCTTCGTGACTCTTGAGCTTCTCTATTTCTAATAGCTTCATCTCCCCCTCGGATGTCAATCCGACTTATCCTCCATTTTCTCTATCCTCTCCCAAGTCTCATCGACCATCTTCTGTATTTTCTCTATCTCTTCCTTCGTTAGATGCCTAAATCTTCCCTGTAGCCTCTACTTTTCTTATTAGGTCCATTGGCTTAGCTATGCTCATTGTGGCCACATAAGGAACATTATGAGCCATCATTATCATGGGTACGTCCTTTTTAGGCCTGTCCTCTCCAACTTTCCATTCCTTTCCGGGAGGTGATGTAGTAGTCCAAGCCCCATATGGGGTTGCTCCAGATCTCTGTATTCCTGTATTCATGTAAGCCTCGTTGTCGTAACAAATGTATATTACGTCATCGTTTCTCTCTGCAGCTCCAGAAAGAGCCTGAAGTCCTATGTCTGCCGTACCACCATCTCCTGCTATTCCAACTACGTTTACGTCCTCTACACCCTTTATCTCTAGTGCCGCTCTTATTCCGGAAATGACTGCCCCAGTGTTCTCGAAGGCGGTGTGTATGAATGGGACTTTCCAAGAAGTATAGGGATGAGTAGAGCCGAATACTAGGAGACAGCACGCCGGTGTGTGGACTATAGTCTTCTTACCTAAGACCTTCATTATCATCCTTATTGCAATGGGTGCCCCACATCCTGGACAGGCAGTATGGCCTGAAACGAAAAGCTCCTCTTGTGGTAGATCCCTAAGGCTCTTTATCAAATAAATCACCTCCTCAAACCAATCCAATGCATCCTCTCTTCTTTTTTCTTTGAGGAGTCCTCCATGTCCTTGAAAATCCACTTTATTTCATCAGTTCTGATGTCCCTGCCACCTATTCCAGATACGTAGCTGTTCACAAGTGTTTCCTCACCGTAAAGAGAGTCTCTAACCTCCAAGTAGACTGGAGGCCTAGATCCATAGGAATGAGCTCTGTCTATCACCCCAATGGCCTCTCTTTCCCTGAGCAACTCTCTTATCTCCTCTCTCGGGAAGGGCCTGAAGACCCTTATCCTGAGTATCCCCACTTTCTTCCCCTCCTTCCTTAGTTCGTCCACTGTCTCCTTGGCAGTTCCGCTTAGAGCTCCCATTGTAACTAGAACGTACTCCGCGTCCTCTAGCATGTATCCATCTAGTACATCGTATTTCCTCCCGAACAGTTTGTGAAATTCTTCTTGGGCCTTTGGTATTTCTTTCCTAGCAGCCTCCATACCTTCTTCCATTCTATACTTGAATTCCATGGTGTAATCTGGAGTGACCAAGGGACCTAGAGTCATTGGATTATCAACGTCTAGTTTATACTCTGGCTCATATGGGGGGAGGAAGTCTCTCACTTCATCTTCATCTGGTATTTCAACTGGTTCGTACGTATGGGAAAGAGTGAACCCATCCAGATTGACCATGGTGGGCAGCATTACTTCTTTGCTCTCAGATATCCTGTAGGCTTGAACTATGGTGTCTAGGACCTCTTGGTTGTTTTCACAGAATATTTGTATCCATCCAGAGTCTCTCTCGAACATGACGTCTGAGTAATCGCACCATATGTTTATCGGAGCTGCCAGCGTCCTATTGACTACAGCCATCACTATGGGTAGTCTCATGGAAGCAGCTACTACCACCATCTCGTGCATTAAGGCCAATCCCTGAGAGGAAGTAGCTGTGAAAGTTCTAGCTCCGGTTGCAGATGCTCCTATGCAAGCACTCATTGCGGAGTGTTCTGATTCTACTTTTATGTATTTGGCTTTTAATTCCCCATTGGATACGAACTGAGAGAGATATTCCACTATAGTGGTCTGTGGGGTTATAGGATAAGCTGCTATTACCTCGACTCCAGAGATTTTGGCCCCATAGGCAGCTGACATGTTCCCACTCATGACTCTCACTTCAGGCAAGAGATCACCTCCTCACCATCTCTATCGCTTTGACGGGACAAACTTGGGAGCATATTCCACAACCCTTGCAGTACTCGTAATTTACTTCCACTTTGTTCTCCTCTTCTAGCCTGCTTATTGCTGCGTCTGGACAATATATCCAGCACAGAAGGCAATACACACACTTATTCTTGTCTATGTTTGGTTTGAATGCTCCCCATCCACCAGTCTTATTTCTTGTGGAATTTCCTGGATCCAATATTGCCGGGAGTGGGGGTAACTCTCTGAGACCTTCCTTCAAGCTCTACACCTCCAATACCTTAGTCTCGGAATATGCTCTCTCAGCAGCCCTAGCGTTCTCCTCTGGCTTTGCGGGAGACATTCTCCTTATGGAGTCCAAAACTGTCTCTATTTTTACTTCTCCAGTAGCTTTGGCGAATGCTCCCAATATAGCTGTGTTAGTTATGGGCACTCCCAATATGTCCAAGGCTATGGTGGTGGCGTCAACAGTTGCTACCTTTGAGCAAGTTTCACATGCTATGTCCTCTGGGTTCCTCTCGGTATTGACTATGAGGATTCCACCCTCTCTCATACCTTCAGTTACTTTGACTACCTCTAGCAAAGTTGGGTCTAGGACTACAACGTAATCTGGTTCATAAACGTGGGACCTGACTCTTATCGGTCTGTCGTCTATTCTAGCGAATGCCATTACTGGCGCCCCTCTTCTCTCGGCCCCGAAGAAAGGAAACGCTTGGGAATATTTTCCCTCTCTGAATACAGCATCCGCAAGAATCTGTGCGGCAGTAACTGCTCCTTGACCTCCTCTTCCATGAAACCTTATTTCCCTCAAGAACATCCCCCGGGCCAGAGGATGGGGAGTTCTCTTATAACCTTAACTGAGCTCACTCTCCCTAGGGGAGAGAAGTTGCTGGGATTAGTGCATGTGTATACTGGAAACGGAAAAGGAAAGACTACTTCAGCCCTTGGTCTGGCCTTAAGAGCATCTGGCCATGAGATGAGGACCCTTTTCGTTCAATTTCTCAAAGGAAGAGAGAGCGGTGAGGTAAAGGCTCTAAAAGGAAACAAATTCATAGACATAGAGACCTTCGGGACAGGGGAATTCTTCACTGAATCTAAGAGAGATTTGTTCCTAGAATATTGTAGG
>NJEE01000009.1 GCA_002255045.1 Candidatus Bathyarchaeota archaeon ex4484_205
GGAGAATTCTTAATGCATCGATGGCGTGCCTAGTCAGCTCTTGACAAAGTTGGAGAGATTGTCTTCTCAATCGTAAAGTGACCTCGGCGGGTAACATCTATGACACCTCGTTATCTTAATTTCATAGTAAGATATGCTAAAAACCTTAATAAGTCATGTGGTTTTTTTCCAACTTGAATCAATTAATTCTTTAATTTTAGAGGATAGATGTTTTATATCTATCCGGATCTGTTCAGAGGTATCCCTAAATCGGAGAGTTACTGAATTATTTTCTAATGTTTCACCATCTATAGTAATGGCATAGGGAACACCAATTTCATCAACCCTTGCATATCTTCTTCCAATACTACCTGAGTCATCGTAGATGACATGCAAACCTTCTTTTCGGAGGAGAGAGAATACGGAGAGGGCATGAGAAACGAAGGGTTCCCTCGAAAGAAGCGGGAATACTGCGGCATCATATGGGGCTAAGAAGGGAGGAAGAGATAGAATGTTTCGATTTTTAGTTATGCGAAGAGAGTGTTCAAGAACCGCATATAGGAGTCGTTCACATCCGAAGCTAGGTTCAACAACATGTGGAGTGAATTCAGAACCATCACTTCTTTTGATAACAAATTTTTCACCAGAGTATCTACTATGGGAGGAGAGATCATAATCAGTTCTATATGCAAAGCCAGCTATTTCGATCCAGCCAAATCGACCAAGCAACACTTCTAGATCATACAACTGTTTTGCGTAATGTGCTCTTTCCCAGGGCAGTTTCTCTCTAAATCTAAGAAAGTTGTCCTTTATTCCTAGCTTGTTTAGGAATTGTTTTGAACGAACCATGTAATATACTTGCCATTCAGTTTTAACCTTGTTCTTTCTAATCAGCTCTTTAACAGGAATATTTTCTATTTCTTCACCACCTCTTCTCTGTTCCTCTTCAGAAAGAATTGGTAATTCTATATTTAATATGCGAGAGATATCAGGTGGAGAGTCCTTTGGATCAAAAAATGTTTCAAGCTCCATTATGGTGAACTCTCTTAACCTGATAGGCCCTTGCCGCGGTGAAATCTCATTTCTAAATACACGGCCTACTTGAGCAGTACTAAAGGGTAGTGTACCGCGGGCAAGGTTGTATAACCTCTTGAATTCAGTGAAGATACCCTGTGCAGTTTCAGGACGACAATATCCTTTGTTGCCAGAATATGGCCCTATTGTAGTTTCAAACATCAAATTGAATGGAGAGATTGCCCCTAGTTCTCCTTTACAGGAAGGACATCTCACATTTTTCTCCTTTACTATTTTCTCTAGCTCTTCGGGTGGAAGGCCTTCTACATTTAATCCAGTAGCTTCAGAAATCAGGTGATCAGCCCTCCACTTCTTCCCACACTTTTTGCATTCAACCACATAATCTATGAAACTCTCTACATGACCAGAGGCAATATACACCTTTTCAGGGCCAATTACAGGAGATTCAATAAGTTGATAGCCCTCATAATGTACAAACCAGCGTATCCACGCGTCTTCCAGCTTTCTCTTTATCAAGGCACCTATAGGACCTAATGTAATTAAACCCTTTACTCCCCCATAAATTTCATAGGAGAACCAGAAGAGACCTCTTCTTCTAGCAATTTCAGAGAGAATCTGATACCTGTTCTCTGGAACTTCACCCATCTTCTCAAATATTTTCTAAATACTTCTAAATAAGAGTTGAGGAAATAAGAAGGTGATAATGAAGAAGAGCCTGAAGATACTTACTTTGTCTTATATAACTTTATTCATAATAGGGCTACTCTTCACACTCATAGAAGATTTCCCTCTTTTCTTAAGAAGAATAAAGGAAGATATTGAAAAGGATGCACTTAGAAGTGGAACCCCCTACCTCACAGCCTTTCTACTATCCATGTTTGGCAACACTTCTATATTCATCGTAATACCATATGTGGGGATAGTCTTCATAATGGCTTCACGTCTGAACTTGAACCCTCTGATCTTAGGGATGGTCTCAGGAATCGGTGCCGCGATAGGTGAGACATCCTCTTACTTAATAGGAAGAGGAGGAGGAAAATACTTAGAAAGGAAAGGATACATGAAGAAAATCGATACAATTCTGGCGATATTTAAAAAACACGGAAGAATGTTGCCATTAATAATATACATTTTTGCAGTCACTCCGCTTCCTGATGATATAATAATGATACCGCTGGGAATGATAGGCTATGGTCTGGTGGAGTCCCTGGTGCCCTGTGCACTCGGTAAGATGACGTTGACGATTGTTGCAGCATTGGTGGGAGGAATATTTACAATAGAATCAGGAGACCCATTATTTGACGCCTATTTGGATCTGGTTACCATAGGGATAATTATAACGATTATTTACATGGTAATGGAAGTAGATTGGGAAAAACTCTTTTACGATATCAAAAACCTGAAAGGAAGGGGTCTTGAGGCTTCATAACTTCTCTAAGAAGGGAAGTTGCAAAGACACCGCGTGGAAGGAAAAACTTGAGTATTAATGAATGCTCATCAAACCGATAGGAGAGATTATAGGGTTTAATATAACATCGCCTCCATGAACCAGGATAGCTAATCTCCGGAAATTCTTTAAAATAAAAAGCTTTGAGTGGAATGTTGAAAATAGTTGAAAAAATATGATTCAGAGGAGTTTCAGAGAAGAGATAGCCGAAAACTGGAAGAACTAGATCAACGTGTTCATTTTGAAGGTCCTGAGATAATGATCTCAATATATCTTCGTTATAGAGAACCGAAGCGTCTATTATATTACCCCATTTATCCAGAGGAGATAGAAATAGGAGGTCACTCCAAGTTTGGTGAGATCTTTTCTCATACAACATACCAGACAATATAAGATTGAATACATAGGAGGAGAAAGCGGACATGAATATTCTAAGAATACGGAGTGGCAACTTTAGAATAGCCCTTTCTGGAGGGACATTATGTTGTAGCTGACGTAGAAGAAAGTGTTCGATATGAAAACTTTTCGGTAGGAGGCCCAATAATTCACTCCAAGTTCCTCCTGAGAGAAACTTCTCCTTTGCTTTTTTAAGTTCCTCACTATCTCCTAACCCCGGATAGCCAATAAGTAAGAGGGTAGCTTTTCCAAATTTACGCTTAATTAAATAATATCCGACCCAATGATTTATAGGTCTGAAGGCCCCAAATCGCTGGTAACCAAAGAAATTGGGAAAACCATCTTTCCTGATCCTTTCAATCAATTTCTTTCCTTGAGAGAGATCGCAGTTTCTAATTCTTACCGTAAATCTATTCCCTACCAAGTATCTTGGAGAAAGCTTACGATTAAAACGAGTTAAATATAGAAGTTTAAAGTTCTCTCTTTCTATGTTCCGTTTAGGTCCATATTTTATGGAGATGAACTGACGAGAGACTGCACGTTTATCTTTAATACCTGCAAACGAGATTCTATCTCTTGAGATAGAGAAATGATTTGCTATCTGATTTAGACAAATAAAGAGATCAATGTCCCGGCGTTCAAGCAGATACAACGAATACCTACCCTTCTTTATTTCAGGAAATTTGGGAGGATAAGACGCATAAAGCCCATTGGATAGTATCTCTTCTACAATAAAGTCCTCAGGAGAGGAACGTATAATACCACCTGATCTTTCTTCAGGAAAAAGAAAAGTGTACATACCGGTAACTTTATCAAGAGTCGAAATCTTCATTCGGGCTCACTTGAATAGAGGAAGATTGCCAGTGACCCTATCTATGAGGGCTTCAGGTGCAGGACCTATGGCAATGCAAGTCACGGTATGAGGCGGCACCTCTGTTAACCCCATATCTTCAACCCTATATACAGGAAGCCCTAATCCCTCAGCTTTCTCTTCAAGCTGATATAGTTCCTTAAGGGAGGAGACGAATAGCACAACTTTTTTCTGTCCTTCTGAAATCCATGCCTCAAACCACTCAGGATTTTTAGTCTTAGCGATAAGAGCAGCACCCACCGCTGCATGAGCAGTCTGAGCACACCACTTTCCTCTTGAAAGCTTTAAATCGCCTCTTACTACTATACACTGTTTGTACCTAAACATCTTCAATTATCTTTCTCTAGATAAAAGATAATTTATTGAAGAAAATAAAGGTAGTGAATTCAGATAAATGAGGAAGGAATGGAAATACATAGTGGTTGGCGGTGGGTTATGTGGACTAATGGTAGCATATCGTCTCAGAGGAGAGACGCTGATAATTGAACGTAAAAAGAGGATCGGAGAGCCAAATCATTGCGGAGGGGTTGTGAGTGTGGATTATGAGAGGAAACTGGAATTAGGATATGTAAATACCAGAAAACAGAATATATATGGGTTTGCGATACACACCATAAATGGTAAAAAGATAGAAATCGAAACACCAAAGCCATGTTGTATAGTAATCGACAGACCTTCATTAGATCGAGAAATTTTTAGGAGAATTTCTAAAGACTCCGAAAAGACGCTGGAACACGGTTATGTAAAAGAGGTGGTTCAGGATAGGGGAGAGGTAAAGATTGTGCTAAGGGATGGGGAAACTCTAAGATGTGAGAGGGCAATAGTTGGAGAGGGAGCACAACAAGTAATCAGAAGAAAGATGGGTAAGGGGAGGCTTTCTGCGGTTCCAGGAGTTCACATGATTGTTGAGACTAAGGAACTAGATGAACACTTTAATTACCTGTTTTTGGATGAGAGGCTTTCTGCTCACCGGCTATCCTATATTATTTCAATGGGGGAGGACCTCTACAAGATTGGAGTAGTGGATAAGGGTAATATAAGGAAGGTGGTTGAGAAGATAGCTGAGAGATATGTAAGGAACTACAGATTGGTGGGGTTTGAAGGCGGGTTGGTATGGTTGCATGGCCCTCTTAGAATGAATTTTGGAAGGGTATACTTTGTGGGAGACGCAGCAGGCCATACAAAACCTACTACTGGAGGGGGGATAGTAATTGGTGGGATTATGTCTACGCAGCTCGCGAAAAATTTGAATGGAGAAGTTGTTGATAAGAATGAAATTAGGAAGATACATAATGAAATTTTAATTATGAAGTTTATAAGAAGAATATTGAATAAAATAGATGATTATACTCTTGAAAAAATTGTTCTGAATAACAAAGAGGAATTAAAAAAGTTATTAATGGAGGAGTATGATTGGCATGGAACGACCCTTTTACATTTTACCACAAAGGCGGTTAGGAAAGGAAAACTAGCAACCTTTTTACTCGAAGCGATAAAAGGAATATTTAAAACAAGGTAGTAAGCGTTTAAATCATTATGGATAGAGCTACAGCAGCAGTCTGCACCTCTTGCAATAAACTGATAGGACCAGATGAAAGATCAGTAAGATTTCTTTGCCCAAATTGCGGTGAAGTCACTATCTGGCGTTGCGAGAAATGTAGAAAGTTCGTGCGGGAGTATGTTTGTGCAAGATGCGGATTTAGGGGACCATAGGTGATGAAAATGGCGAGAGTTAAAATAGTGTATAAGATTCTGCCAAGAGATATTGAAGTTGACTTAAACGACATTATAACTAAAATTAAGAGAAATTTAGGGGGGGAGATAGAGGTTGGAAGGTTCAAGTTTGAGCCAATTGCCTTCGGGTTACAGGCGATCCTTATAGAGCTCACAGCACCTGAAAAGGATGGAATAACCGATGAGATAGAAAATAACATCAAAAGGATAGAGAGTATAGGAGAAGTAGAGATGATGTATCAGAGCAGGATGTAGATGATGTGGAGGACTAGACCTTTAAAGAATGCCATACTTGAAATAGTTTCCCGGAAGGGGGCTACCACTCTAACGTCTTTAATGAATGAGCTTAAAAAGACATATAATGAATTTAGCCAAGATGAGGTATTAGATGCCTTAATGAGATTGGAAGTGAGGGGGAAGATAACCGTTACAGAACTTGGGAGAGATAATTTAAGAATAGAACTAGCACGGTGAGAGATATGCATAAATAACTTGATTAAGCAGTAGAAAGTAAAGAAAGAGTAGGAAATGGGAGTAGACATTGGGGAATTAGTGGAGAAGAAAATTACAAAATTTGAGGAGCTAAGTGGAAAACGTATCGCAATAGATGCCTATAACACACTTTATCAGTTTCTCACAACAATTAGAGGGCCGGATGGCACACCGCTAATGAACCGTAAGGGAGAGGTGACCAGCCATTTATCGGGGATTTTCTTCAGGACTTGTCGACTTCTAAGTGAGGAAATAAAACCTATCTATGTTTATGATGGAAAACCTCCGCTCCTTAAGAGGGAAGAAGTAAAAAAGAGGAGAGAAAGCAGAGAGAAGGCTAGGGAGCTCTATGAAGAGGCCTTACATCGAGGAGATATGGAAGCTGCAAGAGTATATGCAAAGTTGTCAACTACATTGGAGGATTACATGGTGGAGACTTCGAAGAAAGTACTTGAGTTATTGGGGGTTCCAGCAATACAGGCACCTGCAGAGGGAGAGGCTCAGGCGGCATATCTCTCTCAGAGAGGGCTAGTGTGGGCCTCTGCTAGCCAAGATTATGACTCACTATTATTTGGTGCACCTAAACTTCTCAGAAACTTAGCAATAACCGGCAGAAGGAAGTTACCGGGAAAGAAAGCCTACATAGAAGTGGAGCCAGAGCTCATATATCTAAAGGAAACATTAGACAAACTTGGGATAACTAGAGAACAGCTTATTGAAATAGGCTTGATCATAGGAACAGATTACACACCAAAAATAAGGGGGGTAGGCCCCAAAACTGCATTGAAGTTAATTAAGAAGGGATTAAGTGCAGAGGAAGTTTATAGAAGGCATGGCATGGAGGTGCCGGAGGTGCTTGAAAAGGCACGTGAATACTTTATGAACCCTGAGGTTAAAGATGTTGAGCCAACGCAATTGGAGTTGAGAGAAATAGATGTAGAAGGTGTGATATCTTACTTAGCTGAAGAGCATGATTTTAATAAAGAGAGATTGAGAAAGGCGCTCAATAAGGTTATGGAGAGACAGGAAGAGGCGAGGAGAACGATGAAGTTGAGCAAATGGTTCAAATAAAAAAGTATTTTTATAGAGGATTGGTAAAAGCTAGAACTGGATGATATGGATAAGGCAGTATACATATTAGTAAATGTGAAGCCTGGCAAAGAAGATGAGATCCTCCAGGAGATTTTAAATGTAGAAAGCGTCATAGAGGCCTGGAGGATATATGGAGCCTATGATGTTTTAATCAAGATAAAGAATGAAGGAGAGGATACTCTGTGGAAGGCCATAGAGGAGATAAGACATATACAAGATATTGAGAGCACACTTACTCTATATCCTATTTCAGGATTTGAAAAAAAATCTTAGATTCCTCCAAATTTGCCTAACAGAGGAACAAAGGCAACACCACCCCATCTTTTTTCATCAAATTCCTTCCCAGACTTTTTCTCTAACACAACCAGTTCTTGAGAGAAGAGATGAGTGCCGATAGGTATTACAATCCTCCCCCCTACCTTCAATTGCTGTTTTAAAGGCGGGGGGATAGTGGGAGAGGCCGCTGTAACTAAGATTCTATCGAAGGGAGAATACTCAGGCAGGCCTAGTCCACCGTCCCCAATAACCACGTGAACCCTGTTACTGTAACCAGTTCGCTTAAGATTGCTTCGGGCAAAGTCAGCCAACTCCTCTAGGTACTCGATGGAATATACTATACCCCAGCAGTTTTCTGATTCATTGGAGGGAGCCACTATTTCGGCAATAGTAGCAGCATGATAGCCACTTCCTGTACCTACTTCCAATATTTTCAGGCCTTTATCTAACTCCAAGAGTTCATTCATTATTGCCACCATGTGCGGAGCACTTATCGTCTGCCCAGTATTACCAAGAGGGAGGGGCATATCGTAATATGCTTTATCTCTCATTGTCGGCCATACAAACTCATGTCTAGGAACAGTCCTCAGCGCACGCTCTACCTTTTCAGACTTGATAATACCCTCCTCCTTAAGCAAATCCACTAATTTATTTCTCAGTTCAATATACACATCATTAGAGAAGGACAATACTAGTTAAGAAGATATAATACAATAAGATTAAAGATTTGTCCCAGAGATGAAGATAAGATGGTTAGAAGAAATACATGCATGGGGGCATCCTAATGTCAAAGCCACACATAGCACCACAATGGAGATTACAAAAGACAGTTACCTAACCAAGAGAGGTGACTGCATAATTGCTGTTGCATCAAACAAATCTGTGAGCGAGCTCGCTACAGAAATAAAAGAAGAAGTTTGGAGTGGAGAGAAAGTCATAGTGGAGATAGAATGTAACGGTTTAAAGGATGTGGTAACAGGGTATGGAAGCCCAAAACTATCTTTAACAGACAGCAAAAGTATCGTAATTAGAAGGAGCTCCTTCATATGCGATAGGACACTCCTCATTAAGGCAGACAAAGCCGCAAGAGATCTAAGGAGAGAGCTCATCAAGGAGATAAAAAAGGGAAATATGGTTTTAATTAGATTAGGAATTCCTTCTTGATTTTACAATGATGTCTAATGCGAGATGAAATTTTCTTGGACCAGTTTCTCTTACCCTCCTCCAGTTCATTAGCTCCACATGTGCCCAACCTAGTTCTCTGAAGGACTTATAAAGAGAAGGCCAATTTTCAGGTTTAGGAGATTCACTGAACAAATGAAGATGGACTACACCACCTTCACGTTTTAGCACGTCAGATGCAGCATCTAGGAAGAGGTGTGCTCCTGCAGGAAGGTTCATAATAACGCGGTTACATCTACCTTTGAGAGGACCCTTAGAAAGCTGAGATGCATCGCCCAAAAGAGGAATTACATATCTCTCTACTTTATTCAAGGAAATATTCGTTTTAAGATATTTTACAGCGTGGGGATTTATATCCACAGAGTATACGAGTGCGCCTTTCTTCTTTGCTATTAGTATAGAGAAAGGACCTACACCTGCAAATAAGTCACAGACAACTTCACTGGGACTTGTCTGATTTACGATCCTGATTCTTTCCGTAGAAAGCCTGGGAGTATAAAAGACCTTAGAGATGTCCAATTTAAATTTGCAGCCATACTCCTTATGCACAGTTTCTGTAGGTCCCTCCCCAGCCAGGATTTCATATTCTCCAACACGATATCTACCCTTTATATCACCTATTTTGTTGAGTACGAGACGAACGCTATGATGGAAACTAAGGAGAGCCTCCCCTACTTCTTTTTTATATGGATATATCTCAGGCTTTAACTCCACAATTACGATGTCCCCTATGATATCGTAGGATTGAGGGATATTCTGCAACAACTCTGGGGGGATAGTATCCCGAAGGCAAGACGCTAAATCTTTTTTATGAGTGATGGATGTCGAAAAACTGTGAACTACAACTTTATAAGGCAGATTGCTTCCTCGAAGTTTTTCCTTTATCAAAGGCAGCCTCTCTCTCTTAATGGGGATATAGACAAAGGATTCCTTTCTATCTATCTTTAGATGTCTTTCAAGGGCATTCAACTTTCTCATTTCAGATAATACAAGGTTGCATAGAGTTTTTTCCACTTTTATAGCTAAATGTTTCGGCACACTTTACAAAATTTGAATGCTCATATTTAGTTTTAGTTATAGTGGCGGGCCCGGAGGGATTTGAACCCCCGACCGTCAGGTTAAGAGCCTGCTGCTCTACCTGGCTGAGCTACGGGCCCGTCTAAGAGGATATTTGGGAGGAGATTGTTAAATATTACTCTACTTTGAGTCTTTAGGTGATGGGCAAAACGGTTCTAACTGGAGGAGTATTTGACATCCTACATCCAGGACATGTAAAACTCCTAAAGAAAGGAAAGAAACTTGCAGGGAGAGGGGGGAAACTCATAGTAGTAATAGCTCGAGATGAGACTGTAATTGGTAGAAGAGGGAGGAGACCTGTATTTAATGAGAGATACCGTAAGATGCTTGTGGAGAATTTGAAACCTGTAGATGAGGCAGTTTTGGGATATAAGGATGTGGATAAAGGATTGAGGAAAATTCTGGAGAGATTCAAACCTGATATAATATTATTTGGATATGATCAGAACGAGCTTCGTGGAAAGGTCGGCAAGATAGTTAAAGAGCTTAATCTCAAATGTAGGCTTATTAAGGCGCCGAGGTATAAATTTACGTATGGATATAGTTCGTCTGATGTGAAGAGGATGGTTCAGGCGAGTTTGCGATAGGTAACTCGCACTATATCACCATCCTTTAAAGACAGGACCTCTCTCAAATAATGAGGTGATATAATTTCTACAATGTGAAGATCGTAATGTGTTCTCAGAGAACGCACTATAGCACCTCTTATTCTATTTTCTATAAGCACTGGGTAACATAGGACGTCACCGAAGGACCTTCCACCCTCTTGGAAACCTTTCACTATAATTGGAGGAGAACCGAGGACTTCTAAGTATCGTAATAAACCGTCACTTGAGGTTATTCTCAGGTTGAGAGTTCCGGGATATGGACGGAAACCAAGTAGTTTGATGAACTGCGCGAGGTATTTGGGTTTCTGAATATAATATCTTCCCTCTCCATATCCTGTGAACACTATGCCCTCGAAATCGATTCTTTCAATAGACATGAGTACGTTTACTATGCGTGTGTGATACTCTTGGATCAATTCCAATGCTTTGTGAGTGAGTTTTATCTCAGGAAGGCCCCCCCTGTATGAACGTTCTATGAAGTTGTTTTTCTCAAGTTCAATCAAATATCTATCAGCAGTTTGCTGAGAAACATTGAGAATATCACCTAATTTTTTTGAAGAAAGATGGATTTTCCCATCAGGAGAGCTCCTTTCTAGGAGTGACAGAAGAATATGCAAATATAACGTATCCCTAAAGGTCAGTTTCCTCAACCTCTAGCCCCCTGGAGAACATTCTAGAAAATCTGTCTGCATATTCTAGAGGGAGCGGGAGCTTCTTTCCCATCAATTTACTAACGATGGTGAAGGCTTGATCTAATGTAATCAGATTTCCTATGCTTATGTACAGTTTTTTACCGCTCTTGGAACTCACACATCGATATAGGTTGCTCCTTGTATTCTTTAGAAGTGAAGTTGCCACACCTATTGTTGGTTGTCTTAATAAGATACCTATAAATGTAGCAAGACCACAATTCCTCGGATGAGCAAGCCCATGGCCATTCAGTAATAAGACGTCGGGGATGAAGTTCGTTTTCTTAAAAATATCTATCACGAAAGGAGCTTCCATAAGGAATAAAAATTCTGGAATATATGGAAAGAAGGAGGAGAGAGATAAATTCTCGATATGCAACACTTTTCCCTCCATATCCGTTATTACATATGAGGCGAAACCTTCCTCACCCTTATATGAAACATCGATAGCACCGACGGTAGAAGGAGGGAAAGAGGGGAGGGGATAGACTTCAATATTACGTGCAAAATCTCTTTGAAGCTCTTCTGCAATTTGTGTTATAAGCAATACATTACTTCCCATTAATTGATACCCTCACTGAGAAAAATGCTGGACCCCGGATATCAATTTTCTTCCTTGTAGACACTATAAACAATCTTACAGTCTCTGGGATGAAGAGGTTGATGTCTCGAGGTCTCTTCACTAATCCAACACTAAAAGTGATAATCCGCTTATCATTATGCTTTCTGATCTCATGTTCCACAAGCCATCCAACATATAGAGAGAGAAGTTTAAGATAGCTTAGATTGGTATATGCACATTTTTCATAGATATATTCGGGGATAAGGCTTCTTCCTTTTTGCCTGGGAGGAATACCTATTATCGAGCCATCATATACGATAATTTCATTAAAAAGTGCGGGACCAGCAAGTTTAACCCCTTCTTCTTCCTCATAAACTGTAACTACGAGATGATTGTTATTCACAGATCCGTCGAAGACTGTATAACTACAGGGAGCTTCTTGAGAACCATACTTCAGAAAAGTCTCTTCAATACTACGGGATATTAACTTACCGATCTCTGTGGAAGGGGTCTTAATAGGTCTAAGCATGGATGCAATTTCCTCGTCTTTCAGATCAGTGGGGGGATAGAAATCAGGATATGCCAACTGACGAATATCCTTTATTCCTGTGATCAGCATTGCGATCCTCTCTACACCGAATCCTGCATTGAAAACAGGGAGGGGAATATTATATTTGGCCAGAGATATAGGGGAATATAATCCTATATCACCTATTTCAATCATAGATGAATTTTTTCTAACAAAGATTTCTTCTTCGAGATTTTCAGCATAATACTGGCTTGCAACGGGCTTCTTTTTAAAAATAACGGTTGGAAGCCCGATTTCGGACAGTATAGTCTTACAGAGAACTTCACCATCAACCAAATTGATGTCCTCAGACAATACAACCAGAGAGACCCTCATGGATTCGTAGAGATGGTGGGGAGATAACTTTTGCTCCCTTCTATATACGTATCCTGTTGTGAAGAGCTTTATGGGAAGAGGGTACACATTATGTATCCGTGAAAGAAGGGGGAACCACGCAGCAGTCATATGAGAACGAAGGGTGAATTTCGTGACTTGTGGTTTCCTCTCTAAGAAGGGATACAAGTTTCTAAGGAGAAGTATAGCATCAGTCTCTGATAGTCCCACTTCTCCCATTAGGGCCTCAAGTAGATCATCTGATTCTACTTCACCTAACTTGTACTTCTTTAGAAGTGTCTGTATGGCTTCGATCTGCTCTTTATCCAAAGACAGCTCTCTTACAATGCCTTCTCGTAGTCCGATGTCGGGTCGAGGAAGTGCCGCAAGATAATAGCACCTATCCAGAATCAGTCGAGCTTCCGGTCCATATTGTTTGTATATGTCTTCTTCTAAGATAAAAGATGGGTGAATTATCTCACGGAAGCCGTACCTGAGCAGAACTTCTCTGAACTTGTGAACAAGTTCCATAACTGGATGTGGGTCTCTAGGTTCTTCAATCCACTTGAACTTCCCGCCTTCTTGTTGAAGAAGCAGCGAATATCTCCGTCTGGTTTCTGCATAATTATACTCGGCCTCCTTCAAAATTTTTTGAATGTTAAAAATCACCAATTTTCACACCTTCTCTGAAAACTTTTTAGGCTCTCTATCAAACGAAGTCTGCTGTATTCTTCAGCTATTAAAGCCCTGGTGTCTTCCAGGAGACGTCTATTTACATCCATTTTATGACGAAAACCTGGAACAATCGCATCCCTAAAAGATATTTGAGAGAGTGAGGAAAACAATTTTTCCATAAAACTGAAGTGTCTCTCAGCCAATTTCAGATCACCATCTTTGACTGCATTCACAACTTCTCTTCTTAACTCTCCAATAACATCGGCACAGCCTAGGATGTAGGGGAGGGAAGATACGCCTATTTCATGTGGAGAAGGAATCTTAGCGGAGGTTATTATATGATACAATATGTATGCCTCAGTGTATTCCTGCATGGAGAGAGTGGTTTGACCCCAGCATTTCAATATCTCAAAATTCTCAATAACTTTTTGTAGCTCTTTTAGGGATCTTGCAGCCTTCTCCAATGAGCGTTTGGCATAGGCAAATTTCTTTGCATGTATTAAATTAACACAGCTTCTGCAGTTCGAGAGAAGTTTATTGATTATTCTTTCTGCCTTCTCACGTGCTTTTTCATGGGCACGAAACTCTTTGAGTATTCTATGGATATCTATTGCCAACTTTAGTTAGGTAATAGAAGAATGAAATATATTAAGGTAGATTTCACAAAAGGGCAAATTGAGTATTATTTTAATCTCATTCTCTGAAGAGTTTTAGTTGTCCAAGAGTAGCGTCTCAATTTAGAGGAAGCACCGAAACCACATGCAGCACATACCTTATGCCTGACATGGAAGGCTCTTCTTCCACATCTTCTACATCTTACGTGAGTTTTCTTTCTATTCATTCGACCGAAGGCGGTGGTACCTGCGGTAGTTTTACCCATTTTTTCACTCCTCTGCGGGGGATATCATAACAACATTGTCACCCCTAACAATGATATCACCTAATGTGCGGGGAGCTTCGCCAATTTCTTCAGCACTCTTTAAGACCAAATTAAGATGGGAATCATAACCTGCGAGTATTCCCCGAATACCCATACCGTTTCGAATTCTAATCAGAACATATTTACCTATAGAGGATTCAAGCTCCTTCATAGCAGGGTCAGATATTGTTGACATGTCTTATCCCACTAAGTTGATTTAAAGCCTATAAATTTTACGATAAGATGCTAGGGGAAGGAGAAAAATTTAACTCAAGGGAAGGAAGGGAAAAAAATGGGGTTGCCTTTCTTTAAGAGGAGGAGAGAAGAGAGTGTACTTATAAAGACGCCTCCTATTCAAAGGTATATAAAAGCTCTTCAGATAGAGAAATTGTCAGACATAGATATCGTGAAAGAGGAATTACGAATGGGGAATATTGTGATTTTGAAAATTACACCTATAGCGAGGAAAAGTTTTGATGATACACGAAAGGCGATACATGAGTTGACAGAATTTGTTAGAGATATTGAGGGAGATATAGCCCGCTTGGGAGAAGAACGAATAGTAGCCACACCCCCAGGGATAAAGATCTGGAGGAGTGAGGTTAAATAAGTCGTATTACGTCGCCTATTTGGGGGATATCCACATTAGAAGAACCATATTTCTTCCGAAGATGATGGGCGAATGAGAGGGATTTAGTATACTCACCGTGAACTATAAGTATCCGACATCTATGGCCACACACTCTATTGGTGAAAAGAGATAACTGATCTCTATCCGAGTGCCCCGAAAAACCTTCCACTTTGGCCACATCGGCATGGATATGCACATACTCTATTTTCTTCCCTTCATTTTGTGAAGGAAGCTTGACTTCTTTGGCGCCATTCAATACTCTTCTTCCAAGGGTACCCTCTATTTGATAACTCACAAAAATTATTGCTGAGTTCTCGTCAGGAGCAATATACCTGAAATATTCGAGAACAGGGCCACCTTCTAGCATCCCAGAAGTTGCCACAATTATACATGGACCTCCACGAATTATTTCATTTCTCGTGGAGAAGCTCTTGACAGTAGTTATATATTCTGATTGGAAGGGATTCTCATCTTCTTCAAGGATGAGGCTTCGCAGCTCCTTGGATAGATAATGTGGATAGGCGGAATGAATAGCAGTAACTTCAGTTATCATACCATCAACATAGATGGGAACTTCAGGGATCTCACCCCTGTGCATATAGGAATCCAAAACGAGAAGAATCTCTTGTGCTCTACCAACAGCCAGACTGGGAATAAGAACTTTTCCACCTCTCTCAATTGTTCTTTTCACAACACTCACAAAAAAGGCTTCTACCTCGTTTCGGGGAGGCATTTTATCTTTTTCATCACCATATGTACTCTCCATAATCATGGCTTCTACTCTTGGAAAGTGTGCGACGGCGGGTTCTAGCAACGTGGTCCGAGCATATTTAAAATCACCAGTATAGACTAAGTTGTAAAAACCTTCTCCAATATGAAGATGTACTATGGAGGATCCGAGGATATGGCCGGCATTATGTAATGTTAGCTTAATATCAGGAGAGATATCAGTCACTGAGCCATATCTTAAGGGGATTGTATGTAGGATTGTTTCGCGGATGTCCTTTTTGGAGAAGGGAGGGACTAAACCATTCCTATGCATGACTTCATACAAATCGAGAAGGAGAAGAGTCATCAAAGGAAGGGTAGGTTCAGAGCAGTATACTGGGCCTCTATAACCATATTTGAAAAGAAAGGGAAGAAAACCACAGTGATCTAGATGTGCATGCGAGATAACTACTGCATCTAAATTACTTAAATCAAAAACATCAAGATCGAGTCGGGGGTATGAGAACCGAGGATTAAAAATTCCAGGATTTATACCACAATCCAGAAGAATTTTACTTTCCCCGGTTATTACCAGGAAGCAGGAACGACCAACTTCCCTTGCTCCACCCAATGCAGCTATAGAGACAAAATCTCGAGCAGCGATGCTGTTTCTAAAGATTCTTTCCCCTATTTCTTTTAAGATATTTGAGCGTTCTTTATAATTTACTGTGAGGATGTTTGTTACTTGGTGAACGATGTCTGAATGAAGTGGAGGAGCACGCACCACCTTTGGTTTCCAGCCAGTCATGTCGATAATTTGTTTTAATAACTGGCCATCATTGGCTTCCACTACTGCCGGCATGGAGAGTATGAGATGAACTTCTCCTAATGCAGGATCAAAAAAGAGATTAGAGAGACCGGCTTCCTTCGGAAGAAGCTTTTTGATAGTTTCTTCAGCTCTTTCAATCGACATTCTTACATCGGGTACTGTTCTCAAAATGATCCTCTTACGGATGGCTTTTGCAAGCTCAGATGTGAAACTTATACCCTCATATAAGAAGGAAGGATTCTTTGAGTATAGAGCTATTCTCGGACCCTCAAATTCGATCCTCTCTATTTCAGCATATTCAGGAAGACGGATGAGAAGTTCACGCATTTTTTCCTTAGTGGACGCCAATTTATGACCACCATCAAATGCTTCTCTGAAATCTTGGGGAAAGTCTTTGAAGATACTCCTCTTTCTCTTTTTCGGTTAATTCTCTGTAACCTTTGGAATCAACTATTGCTATTTCTATATCATTACCTGTTGCAGTATTTCTTTGCGTAGCAACATTTATAGCTTCAATAAGGATTGGAATAGCTTCCTCGATTGTAAGCTCATCACGAATGGATGCCTCTAGATAACCTACTGCAGTTGGAGAGCCTGAGCCGGTCGCGACATATCGTTCTTCTACAACACCTCCGAAGGGTTCAACTTGATATATGCTGGGACCATAGGCATCCACACCACCTATAATCAGTTGTACAAGGAGGCGGTAAAAGCGGTTGCGGAACATAACTAAAGATGCGATCGAGGCTGCGCTCTTAACGGGCATAGGAACCTTGCGACTGAGACGATAAAGTCGAGACTGCACGCGGAGCAGATCAACTAAAGCCTGCGCATCTGCCACACCACCCGAGATGGTAACAGCAAGATGGTCGTCAATTTTATGAACTTTTTTACCCCTTTTATGTGCAATAAAGGTATAACCAGCAACTACTCTCGTGTCAGTTGCCAATACTATCCCGTCAGAGCAACGCGCACCTACAGTAGTGGTTCCATGAAATACTTCTTTTCCTATTTCATCTCTTGAAATGTACAAATTAAAACCCTCCAGAATGAACTGGTTAAACAACTCTCTAGGATAATAAATAAACTTTTCTCTTAAAATTTATTGAACAGAGAAATAATGGAAACCCATCGGATGAAGCTCCCTGAGAGAGTAGTCATCGGAACTGGAGCAATAGAGAGTCTTGGAAGTGAGTTAAAAGATGTAGGCATAAAACAAGTGTCTATATTTACGAGTAAGACACCTTATAGCAAATATCGAGGAATAATAGAAAAAACTTTGAGAAGTGAGAATATAACGTTCCAATGGTATATAGTTAGAGGAGAAGTGGAAGAAGCAATAGAGAAGCTGGAGAGAGCCGATATAAGAGGAGATATACTTGCATTTGGTGGAGGTAAAGTAATTGATGTGGGCAAATATGTGGCATGGAAAAAGAAAAGAAGTTTTGTAAGTATACCTACCACAGCCAGTCATGACGGAATTGCTAGTCCTCTTGTAAGCATACCTACCGAGAATAGGAGATACTCCCTTTTTGCTACGGTCCCAAAATTGATATTGGCAGATATAGAGATAATAAAGACGGCCCCATACAGACTTAGTGCAAGCGGATGTGGCGATGTTTTAGCGAAGCATACCGCAGTAAGAGATTGGAGATTGGCACATCTTCTACGTGGAGAGTACTACGGGGAGTATGCAGCAAGCTTGGCAGAGGTGTGTGTAGAGAGAGTTGTGAATCACGCAGAGCTAATAGCAGGACGAGGAGCACCGGGGATTAGGATACTGGTAGAGGCCTTAATTCACTGTGGAGTTATAATAAGTATTGCGGGCAGCAGCAGACCATGTAGTGGTTCAGAGCACCTGTTTAGTCATGCATTAGACCTCATTGCAAATAGGCCTGCATTGCACGGGGAGCAGGTTGGAGTTGGTACCATAATGATGGCCTATCTTCATGGTACTGATTGGAAGATGATAAGAGATACGTTAAGGGAGGTTGGGAGCCCTACTACTGCTGAAGAATTGGGTGTAAAACCGGGAGCAATAATAAAGGCACTCACAATCGCACATAAAATAAGACCTGAAAGATATACAATTCTAGGAGATAGGGGCATAAGTTATGAGGCTGCTGAGAAGCTTGCCAAGGAGACTGGTGTCATACCATGAAAAAAATCTTCGCATTTCTTCCAGATGAACAGACAGAGAAGGGATTTATATTCGAGTATCTTGGCGAACCAGATACTTGTAAGGGTTGTGAGTTTAAAGAGAGATGCCACGGTATGTTAGCTGAGGGGACACGATACATAGTTGTTGAAAGACGAGACCCTAACATCCTCTGCAAACTGAGGAAGAGGAAGATAAGTTCGGTCTTGGTAGAGAAGGCACCGATAAAGGTGGGTTTACCCTCAAAATTCTGCAAGAAGGATGCTATAATAATGTATAAAAGGATAAAGTGTAAGAATGTACTATGCAAATATTTTGACATCTGTGTAGCAAATGATTTGGAAGAGGGGACGAAGTGCAAAATAATAGAGGTAGAAGGGGAAATTATATGTCCTTTAGAGAGGGAAAAGCTTTTCAGGTGCTTATTGAAGCCTTTTTAGATTTTTTCCTTTTACTGGGGGTGGTCTTAACTTTCTTTTTGGGAGCGCCATACCGCTCCACAAATACAACTTCGGTGATTGAAGGAATATATTTAGTAATGTCATTGTAGATGGCATTTTTGATGATCTGAATGCCTTGAGTGGTGTAGGACTCTGATGGAAGTTCGATTGTAACGGTGCTTTCTTTTATATTTACCTTAATATCTTCAATTTTTAGAGAAGGAATTCTTCTTTTTAATAGATGTTTAACACGGAGCAATCTGTTTCTTATTATATCCTTTACTTTAACATGGTAGATAAGTGTCCTACCTGCTAGTGGTGGATTAAAATCAACTTGAACACGGCCACTACGTATTAACCTTACAGTACCAATCCTGCCATCTATCTCAACCTGCACTCCGGGTTTCAGATCCGAAATGTTTCGAAACTTTCTAAGTGGATAGGTCCGTATCTTGCTTACATCCCTTGGGCCATATCCCTTCTCTGGAGGAACCTCTATTTCCTTTTCCTCTCCCTTCTTCATAGAGATGAGAGCTTCCTCTAAACCTTTGGGAAACCATCCACTTCCTGGTATAATTAATTTTGGTTGTAGCTCCTCGTCTCTAATAAGGAGATTATTCTTCTCAGCATCTTCTTTAATGGTAGTGTCAAATACCTCATTTGTCTCAGCGATTCTTCCAGTGTAGTCCACTAACATAAAGAGGAGATTCCTACTGGACATTAGGAACTATTGTTATAGGAGGTACTAAATATTTCTTTACTTAGAGATTGGCGAACACCAACTTTGGAGTATTAAGCTCAAGAACTGCATAGAATCCTTTTGAGAGCGGTCCTGGATTTACTATAGTAGTAGAGGATAATTCTGTAGAGCCACGTGCTTCATGAATATGGCCACATAGGAGGTAATCAGGAGAATAATTAACTATGAACTCTCTGAGTGCACGACTACCTACGTGGAGATCGTCGGAGGGAGTATCGAGAAAGCCGTATGGTGGGACGTGTGAGACTACAAACCAATACTTATATGATTCCTTTGGAATGGAAGTAAATAGGAGGGAAGAGAGTTCTTCTTCACTTAATTCAAAGGGGGTTCTGAAGGGAGTTATATTTGCACCACTCACACCGGAGATCACAGTGTCGTCAAAGATTGCATATTCTCCATGTAGAAGATATTTCTTTAAATCCTCATCTTCTAGGGCGTTGGGTGGGTCACAATTACCTAAAACTGAGATTATAGGGATTTTAGAGGATATTTCACTCAGCATCCTCTTCAGTTCTATGGGAGAACCAAAGTCTGTTAGGTCACCGCAGGAGATAATGAGGTCGGCATTCAGCAACTCGATTTTTTCTAAGAAAAGAGGGAGGATAGAAAACTTACTATGTAAATCAGATATCACAATAATCTTCATTTTCAGTCATTATTCTTTGATATTACCTTAATACGTTCACAGCCATCAATCTCCATAATGAAGTCACGTACAGCAGCGGGTACATAAGATTGCCAGTCCAGATCTTTTAGTATTCTACGTCGTATTTCAGTTCCCGACAGAAATTCCCTATTTTTTAGAGGGACTTGGATGACCTTATAGCCGGATTCTTCCATAAGGCGTATTGTCAAAGGATCGTTGGAAAAGACGATGTTAAATTTCGGACACATGAACTCCACCAAAGAGACCCAAGTAGGATGTACCTCAGTATCTGGCACAGGAACAATTAGATAGCTGGAGCGGGGGATTTTCTCCTCTTCGAGAGAACGCACAATCATAGTGATACGTTCACCTGTGGTGAAGGGATGTCGAGGCTCGTGACTTTTCTGGCTACTTCCAATCACAATTATGAGCTCATCAACTCTCTTGAGAGCATATTTGACGGCAAATAGATGACCAAGGTGGAAAGGTTGAAAGCGACCTACGTATAGACCCACTTTCTTCAATATATCATCACCGGTCTTCTTCATGGAGATGTATTAGATGATTTCTCCAGATTCTATTATTTAATAGTTTTATGCCCTCACTCTCTAAGAGAATTTTCTTAACATCTAGACCAAGAGAGAAACCACCGAGAGACAGATCACTCTTTACAACTCTATGGCAGGGAATTAAGATAGGCAGTGGGTTTTTAGAGAGATAGTACCCTATCCTACGAGGATGAAGTGATAAATATCTCCCTAAAGAAGAATACGTTGTGACATAACCTGCAGGAATTTTATTTAGATTAGCTAATACTCTGCCTAGGACTCCTGGAGGAAGAGAGTACTTGAGTTCAGTAGGAGGAGGCTGATATACGCCAGATAATCTGAGATTCAGAAAGTCGGCTAACAGCTCGTGATTTTTATTCCTCTGACAATTATTTATAGTACCCTCTCGGAAAGATTTTCTGAAATCTATTTTCATGATACTCCCATTGATAGAAGAAATGATGACCGTAAAGATACCTATTCTATGAGATGTTTGACATAACATCTTAACTTAGATAGATATTTAATTTGGAGGAATAGATAACTCTATAGTACACACATGAGTATTTTGATAGATGGATCCTATGGAGAGGGAGGGGGACAGATAGTCAGAGTAAGCGTGAGTATGGCGGCACTCTTCGGTAAAAGTATTAGGGTAATAAACATAAGAGCGAAAAGGCCTAAACCAGGGTTGAGACCTCAACATCTCAAGGCTATTGAGACAGTAGCCAAGTTGAGCAGAGCAGAGGTGAGGGGACTTAAGATAGGCTCAACTGAGCTGGAGTTCTATCCTCATGAGATAAGAGGAGGAAAATTCACAGTTGATGTAGGGACGGCTGGAAGCATTACATTAATTCTGCAGGCAGTAGTCCCATTAGGGGTTATTTCACAGGAACCTATCGATCTACAGTTGGTGGGGGGAACTGATGTCCCCTTTAGCCCACCTATAGACTATATTAGAAACCTCTTTCTCAGGTTTCTCAGGAAGATAGGGTATAGCATGGAAATTGAAGTTTTAAGAAGGGGATATTATCCAAAAGGTGGAGGAATTGTAAATATATCCATGAAGCCACCAAACGAGTTGAGACCAATAGAACTCATTCACTTATCATCTGTAGAAAAAATTAGGGGGATAAGTTATTGCTCCAGATTACCTGCTCACGTGGCGGAAAGACAGGCAAGGGCAGCAGAGAGGATACTAGAGGCGAAGGGACTGGAAGGAGAAATAGAGATAGAAGTAGACGAGG
>NJEE01000039.1 GCA_002255045.1 Candidatus Bathyarchaeota archaeon ex4484_205
ACGGCGAGAAATCAGAAGCCTATTCCCGTAAATGCTGTGCAGATCACAGGAGGAGAACCTACAGTAAGAGATGATATAGTGGATATAGTGAGAATTGCACGGGAAGAGGGATATGAACATATACAGTTTAACACTAACGGGATACGTTTTTCATATGATTTTGAGCTTGTGAAGGAGATAAAGGAGGCAGGAGCTAATGTTGTCTATATGAGCTTTGATGGAGTAACGTCCAAAACTAATCCAAAAAATTACTGGGAGATTTTAGATGCTATCGATAATTGTCGAAAAGTTGGACTTGGAATAGTATTGGTACCAACAGTCATAGGAGGATATAATGACCATGAAGTTGGTGACATGATAAGATTTGCAGCTGCAAATATAGATATAGTCCGATCTGTGAATTTTCAACCTATCTCTATTGTAGGAAGAGTCCCCAGGAAGGAGAGGATGAAAATGAGGATAACCATACCAGATCTTTTGGAAAAAATTGCTGAACAGACGGACAATCAAATCACCCCTGAGGACTGGTTCACAGTTCCCGCATCGGCAGTAGTATCTAAGTTCATTTCAGCACTGAAGGGTGAGCCTAAATATACTCTTTCAAACCATTTCGCATGTGGAATAGGAACCTACGTATTTAGAGACGGGAAGAAACTCATACCATTCACAAGATTTATGGATATAGAAGATATTCTCAATGAACTCGAGAAGTATACGAGAGAGCTACAGGAGGCTAAAATCAAGCTGATTAAGAAGGCAAATATCATACTTAAGGTTATAAGAAATCTAGGGAAGTATATACATGAGGAGAAGGCACCAAAAGGTATCAATGTGAGAAAAGCAATAATTGCAGCTCTCACGGGTGGAAGTTATGATTCTCTCAGGGCATTTCACCATCAGAGTCTTTTCCTTGGGAGCATGCATTTTATGGACACTTATAACTACGATGTCGCAAGAGTGGTGAGATGTAATATACATTATGGGTTACCAGATGGTAGGGTTATACCATTCTGTACATTCAATGTTCTTTCAGATATGTATAGAGAGGAGGGGCAGAAGGCGTTCAGTATACCTGCAGAGGAGTGGGAAAAGAAGACAGGAAGAAAACTGAAGGAGGATAAATATCATAGGAAAATAAGTAAAGAGAAGAGAAAAAGGATAGAGGAGAGATATAAGAAAATACTGAATGAAATGAAGTAGAAGAGTATTAGGGGATACTGAGATTAAGGAAATCAGTCGTCATAGAGATAATTATCGGAAGATAGAAATTATCTTCTGGGCTAACAACTTCAGTTATTATCGCTACTAGAGAAATGAAAATAGCATATACCCAAGATATTTCGTGGAGGGAGAGGACAATGAAAAATACGAAGAAACTAAATAGAGAACCTTCCACGGTTTTTTCTGATAGCGGATAATGATGGAACCCTATGTAGGATCCGACTATGGCAGATACTGAATCCACAAACATGAGGGAGAGGACACCATAGTAAACATAATTCTCGAAGAGAAAGTAGGCAATAGTTGAGCCTATAACTCCGTATGTTATACCGATGTACCCTCCAATCTGTTCATATTTCCTTTCTACACGAGAGAGCTGGAGATCTATCATATCCTCGAAGCGTTGAAGGGCTTTATCGAGGTCATCTAGAAATTGAGGAGCCCCCTCTAGGGGCAGTAGACGAGACATCTCATTGAATAACATTTTCCGTCCATTCTGTAGAGCCTTCTTCACGTCAGAACGTATGAGAGGTCTCTTAAGTTGAATTACATTCAGAGTGACTGCAAAAACGCTCAGGAGAGTGTAGAATACCTCTCTCGGAATCATAAATAGATTATTAAAAGGGATAAAAGGTTGCACGGGAAGAATTAGGATCAAAGTGAATATAAAATGTAGGGATTTGCGTAGGAGTATGTATTTGAAGCCTAAGTTGCTCTTCTTCGGCACATTAAAATAAACATTGAAGAAGAATATAACTTTAAGATGGAAGAGAGACGTAATAAAGAAATAGAAGGTGTACGCTTTGTTGTTGTAAGATGTGTATAGTTGGCAAAGATGAACTTCTTAAACTTGTTCATGAATACAGCGTTATAAAGCCATTCAATCCGTCTCAGCTAGATGGAGATGGATATATACTGACGGTAGAGAGAACTGAAACGTTAAATTACCTCGAGCATAAGAACCTAATTTCACATGAGATAGTTTTTACACCACCGAGTTACGTCGCCTATCTCACAGCGAAGAGCAAATTTGGAAGAATGGGGCTTTCTTTCCTGAATGCGGCGAAGGTCCATAGTGGATTCGTGGGCAGACTTGCTTTGGAACTGGTTAATTTAAGTAATGATAGAAAACCAATAACTATCCGTGAAGGAGACCCACTTATACATATAGAATTCATTACCAGGTTAGGAAAACCATCCCCTTATGATGGACGATATATGTTTCAATATATGGATGATGAGGAGGTGGAGTTCTATCTAAGACTGCTTCCAGAGAAGTTTCCGGAAGTTTTTGATATAGATAAACTTAGGGAACGCTCTCGTAATAGGGAAGATAGAAATATGAAGGTGACTTTATAAGTAGTGAGGTGATTTGATGTGAGTGAGCAACCTCAACCTGCAAGCAGAGTCTTTCCGATGGCAAGCATACATAGGTTATTAGAACTGGAAATGGTAGAGAGTAGGAAGGTAAATAGAGTAAGTAGAGAGGCGATAATAACGATGCATAATGCACTTATGAAATACGGCAGGAGAATAGCTAGGAGAGCTGTGGAATACGCAGAGAAAAGTAAGAGAAAAACTGTAACTGAGGATGATGTGAAAAGAGCTATAGCAGACTACATTTAGGAAACTTCAGGTGCAGGAGATGGCTTGGCACAGCCTTCCTATAGATGAGGTATTAAGAAGGCTGGAGTCAAGCCCAGAGGGTTTAAGTGAAGAAGAGGCGCTAAAAAGATTATCTAAGTATGGATATAATGAGATCGTTAGAGAGAAGAGGATTACACCCTTCCAAATTTTTCTCAATCAATTTAAAAGCATATTGATACTCATTCTGATAGTATCTGCGATTGTTTCAGGTTTTTTGTTGGAAGAGTACATAGATGCGGCCACTATAACAGCTATAATTATTTTGAACTCTGTTTTAGGCTTTTATCAGGAATTTAAGGCTGAGAAGGCTGTCGAAGCCCTCAGAGAGATGACAGCACCTATTGCTAAAGTAATTCGAGAAAACAGAATAAGGATAATTAAGGCCAGAGAAATAGTTCCTGGAGATATAGTCAGAATCGAGGAAGGTGATAGAGTACCTGCCGATTTAAGGCTTATGGAAGCTTCAAACCTAAGAATAGATGAGGCACCTCTCACAGGAGAGTCCACTCCGGTTCCAAAATCGACGGAAGATCTAGAGGAGAAGACGCCGCTCCCAGACAGGAGAAACATGGCATATATGGGTACTATGGTCACTTGTGGATGGGGAACAGGAATTGCTGTGACTACTGGAATGGAAGCCGAGTTCGGAAAAATAGCCCGAATGGTACAGGAGATAGAGGAGGAAGAGCCACCAATAAAGAGAGATGTAGAGAAGATGGGAAAGATTCTGGGGGTAGTCGCCCTCATAGGATGCTTACTTCTTTTTTTAACGGGGATATTATTTGGGAGGGAGTTGAAAGAGACTTTCCTCGTCGCTGTCAGTTTAGCAGTATCTGCGATACCTGAGGGACTGCCAGCAGCTATAACTATAACACTCTCCATTGGGGCATATCAGATGGCGAAGCACAATGCTATCGTGAGAAGACTTGCGGCAGTGGAGACATTAGGATGTACTACAGTAATCTGCACTGATAAAACTGGAACCTTAACACGTAATGAGATGACTGTTAGAGAGATTTATGTGGGAAATAGAAGAATAAAGGTGAGTGGAGAGGGGTATGAACCAAAAGGAAAATTCTTCGATGAAAACGGGAGAAAGCTACATCCAAAGGACATAAAAGGATTAGATATTCTTCTCAGAATCGGAAGGCTCTGCAACAACGCCAAGTTAGTGAAGGATGATGAATGGAGAGTTGTAGGTGACCCAACTGAGGGGGCTTTAGTCGTACTAGCCGAGAAAGCAGGTTTAGAGAATTACAAAGAGTATAGAAGGGTAGATGAAATACCCTTCCAATCTCAGAGGAGGATGATGAGTACAATAAACATCATCGGAGGGAAAAGGACACTATTATCTAAGGGAGCACCTGAAGTTATACTTTCATTATCCAGTAAGAGGATGGTTGATGGTTCAGTTACTGAATTCAGTGAGAGAGACAAGGAAAAAATTCTGGAGATTGTGGAGGATATGGCTTCTCGAAGCTTAAGGGTTCTGGCTTTGGCTTATAGAGAGATAGATAAAGTAGAAGAAAACTTGGAAAGAAACTTGATTTTTGTTGGTCTCGTCGGTATGTATGATCCCCCGCGCAGAGAAGTTCCAGAGGCCATAGAACTCTGTAAAAAGGCAGGGATTCGAGTTATAATGGTCACAGGAGACCATAAAATGACTGCTCTTGCTATCGCAAGAGAGATTGGGATGGTTGATGACAATTATGAGAAGGTTGTTCTCGGGAGCGATATTGAGAATATGAGTGAAGAGGAATTCTCAAGGATTGTAGATGAGGTGGAAATATTTGCGAGAGTTTCGCCTACACATAAGGTCAAGATAGCTGAGACTTTGAAGAGTAAAGGACATGTGGTTGCAATGACAGGAGACGGTGTAAATGATGCACCTGCACTTAAGATGTCAGATATAGGAGTCGCAATGGGGATAAAGGGAACTGATGTAGCCAAGGAAGCCTCGGACATAGTATTGAAGGATGATAATTTTGCAACTATAGTCAGGGCAGTAAGAGAAGGGAGAAGGATATACGACAATATCAAGAAATTTGTTAAACTGATGGTTACTGCAAACTTCGATGAGCTAATAGAAGTCTCCATAACTTATTTCTTGGGATTGCCGATTCCCTTTTTGCCTGTCCAGATTCTTTGGATAAACTTGGTCACGGATGGAATACCTGCAGTGGCTCTCACGCAGGACCCTGAAGATCCGAAAATAATGGAGAGAAGACCTAGGAAGATTGGGACGGGGCTCTTACATGGGTTACTCTATTTCATACTTTTGGGAGCAATGGTTGATTTCCTTTCAGATTTTGTCCCCTTTTTATGGGTTCTCTATAAAACAGGGGATGCCGCTCGGGCAAGGACAGTTGCTTTTCTGAGTATTGTACTCTTCGAATTCGGCTTGACATATAACAGCAGATATGATGATAAAAGCATCTGGAAACAGGGGTGGAGAGGAGTAACAAATAATAAGCTACTTTTCTATTCTCTTGTGGGCTCCATTCTGCTACAATTTATTATAATATACGTTCCTTTGTTCCAGCCTATCTTTCATACAGTATCCCTGAGCTGGGATGAAGTATTACTGGCAGTACTAGGAGCAACCACTAGCCTACTTATATTACCTGAAAAATTGATAAAGAGGAGGGAGTGACTTACCTGCGAAGTTTCTTAACACCGTTCTCTGCAGCCAAGATGAGGGGCTCCCAGACATCAGCTACACAGGGGGCATAGCAGGTCTCTGCCTGAGATAGTTCAAACACAGACATCCCCTTCATTATTGCTATGGAGAGCAGATTTATTTCCTTGGCAACACCCTCTCCGCCAACTATTTGACCGCCCAGAATACGGCCATCCCAAGCACTCACAGTTAGTTTAACCTTGACCTTCTTACCTCCTGGGATATATTCAGGTCTCGTGGAACCTGTCGCCACAGCAGAGAGAACCTTAAAACCTTCTCTCTCAGCAGCCGACATTGTGAGCCCTGTTACTCCTACCTCCAAATCCAGGACCTTCGTAACAGCTGATCCAAGTGAGCCGGGATAGAGAACGTGCTCACCTATAGCATTGAGGGCGGCCACTTGAGCCTGCCGTATGGCAGTAGTTGCCAATTGATGTAAAGTAGGTCTGCAGATGAGTGGGTCGTAGGCCTCTACGCAGTCTCCTGCAGCATACACATCTCTAACAGATGTTCTCATCTTTGAGTCCACAGAGATGCCACCTCTCTCCCCCAGTTCTACACCTATCTTCTTTGCAAGTGTGACTTCAGGCCGCATCCCGGTTGCCATCACGACAAAGTCTACATCTATTTTCTTGTCAGCTATTTTGGCGGAGGAGATATGATTATCTCCCAAGAACTCCTCGACCTTTGTATTTGTATATATTGTTATCCCCGCATCCTTCAGTCTTGTCTCCACTATAGAGGCCATATCCGGATCCAGTAGGGTAGGTAAGAGGGAGGGAAGGGCCTCCACGAGATAGACTTCAACTCCTACTTCTCTCAGGCAGGAGGCAACCTCAACACCTACAAGTCCGCCTCCTACTATGAGTGCACGTTTATCCTCCTCAGCTTCCTGCTTGATTTTTATGTAGTCCCCTATGGTTCGAGAGTTGTAAATCCCCTCCAGTTCCCTCCCCGGTATGGGGGGAACAAAGGATTTCGAACCTGTGGCAAGTATGAGTTTATCGTATTTCACCTCACTATTGAAAGCACCCTTACAGATAACTTTCTTGCTGGAAGTGTCTACATCCACAGCTTCAGTATCTAGTAGAAGCTTTATTTTCATCATATCATAATACCTAAGTGGATGAGCAAGTAGAGACTCTATTTTGCCAACCTCACCGGAGAGGAAGAAAGGTAGACCACATCTCGAATAGGCTGGATAGTGCTCTGAAGAGATAACTGTCACCTCAACATCTCTCCGGGCTTTGCGTATAGTTGCAGAGGCTGTAAGACCGGCAGTCCCACAACCTATGATTACAATGTGAGACAAAATTATGCCCCCTTAATAACTTCTTTCAGCCATTCTGCAGCTGCCTCTGGAGACATCAGGTTCCCCAACTCTGCCTCCAAGTTGGAAGGATCTATAACAAGCATCCAACCTGCACTATATGGATCCTCATTAACCAGCTCAGGACGGTCCATCAGCTCGTTGTTAACTTCAATCACAACTCCGGAGATGGGAGAGACGAGATCCGATACGACTTTTATGGATTCTATGCTTCCGAAGGGTTCTCCCTGCTTCACGGTGGAGCCTTCTGAGGGAAGTTCGATATATAGGACATCACGAAGCATTTTCTGAGCGTAGTCTGTAATGCCCACTCTAACCTTCCCGTTCTCTAACTTCATCCAGAGGTGGTCTTTAGAATAGAATATTTTCGGGTCTTCCAGAATCTCATATCCATTGACTTCCATTCTAAATCACGTGAGAAACAATTGTGTAGAATAATAAAATAATTTCCTTGCATCTATCCAATGTTCCACTCGTCTCGACTGTACTTTGTGGAATAGAGTGATTTTGAAAGCTCCTTTTCGTACTGAGTTAGAGTCCCTGTTTCAAATTCTATACTGAACCACTCAGAAAATCCGTTTATAATAAATGATTTAACTTCCTCCATACTGACCTTCCGGCCCAAGTATTCCGAGATATTAGTGACCCTTTTCCTCACACTCTTCACAGCCTTATGTTGGAATTTCTGGGGAGGAGGCTTCAAAACTTTTGCGAGTATTTCTAGATTCGTAGAAACAAGAAGACAACCATGAAGAAAGATTGTTCCCCATCTCATCGAGGCAGCTGTTCCAGATATTTTCATTCCATTCACAGTAATATCGTTAACCGGTGTGAATGAACAATGGCACCAGATATATGCCTATAGATCTCAAAGTAGTCCTGTGGAACCTCGGGGTAATCTTTCGGAAGCGAGAGAGCGTAATTCAAGTTACCATGATCATGATATACGGCACCTCCCCCTGTAAACCTTTTAACAACTTTAATCCCCATTTCTCTACACACATCCAGATCAACCTCTTGTTCAGCCTTCTGAAAACATCCTATCACTACAGTTTTGTCATTTCTCCAGAGGCGAAGTGTAGGGGGAGCTTTCCTTTCACCTACTGCACGAGGAATAGCCTCCTCAACAGCCAGGTTCATATATGGATCCTTAAACTCGAGATCAAGCAATCTCCAGATCTTCATGAGTCAGCCCCCACTATTGCTTTAGTTAGATCTTCTGGTGAGAGACCTATCGCTACTATGTTCATTTTATCGAATAGTGCTTTCAACCTCTGTCTTACGACATTCTCCTCAAGTGTGAGCCCTTTGAGAGAATTTTCAATCTCCTTCAGAGAGTCTTCAGGATATATGAAGAAATCTCCATGTATCTCTATGTACTTAATTTTATTATTTTCCGCTTCTATTGTTACCCTAATGAGTTTAGTTTTTTCAGATCTGTAATCACGGCTTATTTTCATTTTTTTCACTTTTACCCAAGAGTATTTTGACGTCTACTGCTACACATCCATTTCTATAGACGAAGAGAGGATTAACATCTATGTCAGTTATTTCCTTGAAGTCCATTGCTAATTGCGACACTCTGAGGATGACGTCTACGACAGAGTTTATGTCGAGTGTTTCCATACCCCTATATCCATAGAGGATTTTCGAGGCTTTTGTTTCAGATATCATTTCCTTAGCCTCCATTTCTGTCAGGGGAGTAATTCTAAAGGAAACGTCCTTGAGGATGTTGACGAAAATACCACCCATTCCGAAGGCAATGAGAGGACCAAAGGTGGGGTCACGATGCATACCAACTAAAACCTCTTGACCTTCCTCCACCATTTTCCGGAAGGCTACACCTATTACTTTTGCAGTAGGAGTGTTTTTCTTGATATTTTCAAGTATCTGGTCAAAAGCTTTGAGAGCTGCATCTTCGTTCTCTATATTCAGCACAATACCACCTACATCAGTTTTATGTATGATGTCCGGGGACTCTATCTCAGCTACGAGGGGAAAACCTACGGACCTCGCTACTGATACAGCTTCTTCTCTGGATTTCACAACTTGGAGGGGTGGAACTGGAATTCCATAAGCTTCTGCTACTTGGAAGGCTTCTATGGAGGAGAGTGCTGAACGATCTTCCTCCAACGCTTTTCCAATTATTCGCTGGGCAGTAACACGGTCTACATCCAGTTTGGGAGCTTTGCTTGGAGGTTTCATGAGATATTTTCCTCTTTCTAGAAGTGCAGCCATGGCAGACACAGCTCTTTCAGGACTTGGGTAACTGGGGATATTGTTTCTTCGCAAGTGCTCTTGGCTTTTTAGACACTCAGAGCCGCCTATGAAGGAGGTGGTAATAGGTTTATCCTTATTAGATTCCTCATATGCCTCGATTATTGCCTCTGCAATCTCCATTGGTGCGGTTATTGCAGTATGGCAATATAGAACAATTACTCCTCCCACGTCTTTATGTGAGAGTAACGCCTTTAATGCCCCTTTATACCACTCTTTGGTTGCCATACCTGTGAGGTCAATAGGGTTACCTACGCTCCCAAATGGAGGCATGTATTTTCTGAGTTCTTCCGCCAGTTCAGGGGGGATATCCATTAGGTTGATACCTGAGGATTCACACTCATCTGTTGCCAGAACACCAGCTCCTCCGCCATTCGTAAGTATAACCACATTATTATTTTTCAGGGGAGGCATATATGCAGTTGCCATCGCCCAATCGAAGAGTTCTTGGATGTTTGAAGCTCTTAGCACACCATATTTTTTGAATGCAGCGGTGTATGCAATGTCGGAGCCAGCAAGGCTTCCAGTATGTGAAGAGGCTGCCTTTGCACCTCTTTCAGACCTTCCGGCCTTGACGATGATTATAGGTTTTTGAGCAGAGACTTTAGATGCCGCATCCATAAACTTCCGCCCATCATCTAGACCTTCCATATAAATAGTGATTACAGAGGTCTTTGGATCATCACGAAGATATAGAATTAAGTCGGCATCATCGACATCTGCCTTGTTCCCTAGACTCACAAGAGCAGATAAACCTATTTTTTCCAAAAGAGTCCATCCTACGAGAGCAATGGCTAATGCACCACTCTGTGTGATGAAGGCAATATTTCCCTTAAATGGTAAGGCTTGACAGAAGCTCGCGTTCATATTATTATGTGTATTAGCTACTCCAACTATATTGGGTCCAAGAAGACGCATACCTCCTTCCCGTGCAATCCTAACGATCTCCTCCTCTGCCGCGATGTTACCAACTTCACCGAAACCTGCAGATATAATTGCAACCGCTTTCACACCTTTTTCCACGCACTGTTTCAGGACCATGGGGACTATCTTTGCAGGTACCACAATTACCGCAAGATCAACTTTTTCAGGTACCTCCAGAATTGAGGGGTAGCATTTGAGATCTAAAATCTCCTCTGCTTTGGGATTTATGGGAAAAATCTTTTCTCTGGGAAAGCCTCCACCGATCAAATTCCAGAGAACCTGATAGCCTATTTTTTGAGGATCTCGGGAGGCACCAATCACAGCAACGCTCTCGGGCTCTAATAGATACTTAAGGTTTGAAATATCATCTGGACTGCCATCCATCCCGCACCTATTAATTGGACATCCTCTATATAAATCGTCCCGCAGACATCTACAAAAATTTGTAAAAATATGCAGAAGAGGATATTAAAGAGATTTAAATCAGCTTTTTAGAATCTATGTGGGATGGCATGTATAGTAGTAGTATCAGGGTTCTGGGGCGATGAGGGAAAGTAGAGGTCTCTACCCCTAGAGGGAAAAATAGCCTCATATTTGGCGCTTAAGTTGAAGCCGGAGGTTGCAACTAGAGGTGGATCTATAAATGCAGGGCATACAGTTGTCTACAGAGGAAGGGAATACAGGCTGAGGATGCTTCCAAGTGCATGGGTAAGTAAAGATACACGATTGCTCATCGGGCCGGGAGCCAATGTCAAGCCGGATATACTTCTAAGAGAGATAAGGGAGACTGGAAGTGAGGGGAGAGTTGGAGTAGATGCTCATGCCTCCATAATTGAGGATAGACATATAGAAATTGACAGGACAGATGAGTTCTTGAGAAAGGAGATCGGGACTACTGGATCAGGTGTTGGACCTGCAGTTGCGGAACGCGCTCTACGGAAGGCCAAGATCGCCGAGGAGGTAGATGAGCTGAGGGAATTGATTACAGATGTTCCTATAGAGGTAAATTCAGCACTAGAGATGGGAAGAACAGTTCTTGTGGAGGGCACTCAAGGATTTTTCCTAAGTCTATATCACGGAACATATCCTTATGTAACATCGAGAGATACAAGTGCTTCAGGAGTATGCAGCGAGATAGGGATTGGACCTAAGGCTGTGGATGAGGTCGTATTAGTGCTTAAGGCATATATGACCAGAGTGGGGAGAGGGCCTCTACCTGGGGAGATAAGTGAGGAGGAAGCAAAGAGAAGAGGGTGGCTGGAGTATGGAACAGTAACTGGAAGAATAAGGAGAGTTGCCCCATTTAACATCGAACTCGCTAAGAGGGCAGCAATTATAAATTCGGCTACAAAAATAGCTTTGACGAAGATAGATGCCATCTTTCCTCAGGCTAAGGGTAAAAGAAGATACGAGGAACTCCCTCGGGAGGCGAAGAAATTCATAGAAAATATTGAGGAGAAGATCGGTATCCCGGTGGTTCTAATTGGTACAGGTCCTGGAGAGAGAGATATCATCGATCTCTATACTCATTATTGAGTAATATACAAGATAATGTTATATAAGAGGAAAAACTTAGAGAGTGGGATGGATAGAAAATACCTCGAGTGGACGGTTCCTCTTATAATATTCTTTCTTTCAGTCCTCTTTGGGCTCAGAGGGACAAATTTGGCATTAGGGCTTTTTCTGGCACTACTTACTTATCTATCCCTGAGGATTTTCAGGTACAAGAATAGATTGCGGAGCAGAGACTACATTGTAGCTGCAACAGGGTCAGCATTCTCTACGATTCTCGGTTTTCTTCCACCTCTTTTCTTGACTCCATGGGGCATGAGAATAGATTTTGTGGCGTTGCCTTGGATCATAATATGGTTGTATTCGGGGCTGGAGACTGCACTTCTATCTGCCGTACTTAGCATTCCCATGGTGGGGTATTTAGAGCCGGGTGGAGGAGGGTGGATTGGAGGAATCATGAAGTTCCTTGCGTCTATATGGATGATTGTGATCCCTGAGCTTTTGAGTAGAGGCAAGCATAGTGGACTGAGGTTCAGAGTGGGGTTGGTAGCTGCAATTATAGTAAGAAGCATTGCAATGATCATTTTCAACTATTATTTCGCAATACCACTTTTCTTCGGATTGGATCCTTCCCTCGTTGTTACTCAATTTGAGAGAGGGTTGGCTTGTATGAAGATAATTGGATTTAGTGGTGTGGTGTTATTTATCATTGAAATAATTGTATGGAATACTGTGCAAGGCTTTATCGATGTATTCTTTAGCCTTCTAATTTATAGAGGAATCGCTGAAAGACAAAAATTAGAGTAGATAAGTGTCTGGACGTATCCTATTACTTATCTCACCCAAGAGATTTGTCTGCAATAGTCTCTTTACTTCCTCGGAATTATCTATATGACCAAGTAGCCATCCCAGTTTTACATAACAGGTTTCGGAAGTCATGTCGCCTACATATACGGCTCCTGCAGCCAGCATGAGCCTAGCGTTTCTATATACGTATGGATTGGTCGACCCATAAATACATTGAGAAGTGATAGCTATAATGACATCTTCTTCTATTGCTCTCTCAACAGCAGGTAACCACGAGTCCTCCTTTCTTAATGTAGAGGTAGGAATATGACCTAGGCCAGTACCTTCTAATACTATACCACGATAGCCCCTATCAACTAGATGATTAAGAACAGAAGGAGGACTTCCAGGATATGTCTTTAAGAGCGCGACTTTTGGTTCAAAATAGGGATAAAAACACATTTCACCTGATTTGTTAGGGACATATTGTGAGGTATACACTATTTTCCCATCAGGCCAAATTTTACAGAGGGGAAGATCATTTATTGGTCTGAAAGCATCCCTTCTGGAGGTATGCATCTTTCTAGCTTTCACTCCTCTTATAAAAAGACAGTAAGTATCACCCATCTCCCCGTGCATACATATACCCACTTCACGGAGACGGGATTTAGCTATGAGATGTGAGGCGCATATCAGGTTCATATCTGAATCTCTTGAACCTCTATCTGAAGATCTTTGGGAGCCCACAAGCACTACAGGACCGGGGGGATTCTGAACCATGAAACTTAGGGCGGCAGAAGTATAGTGCATTGTGTCAGTACCATGCATTATTATCACTCCTGAGTCGCCTTCGGATAACGCGTTGTAAGTTTTCTCAGCTAGTTTTATCCACTCCCGGTAGGTCATGTCTTCAGAGGAGAGGTTAAACACTCTTTCAGCATTCCTAATTCGGACAATCTCATTGAGCTCCGGAACCACACCCAAGACTTCTTCTGGAGAAAAAAGCATTGCTACTGCACCTGTATAATAGTCTATTCTCGAGGTTATCGTACCTCCCGCAGACAGCAGGGTTATACTTGGTAATTCGGAGGGAGGTATCTTAGTTGGAAGAGGTTTGAAGACGCCGAGCTCCACGCTTCCTTCAAGCTTTTCCACCACAACGTTCTCAGAATACTTTATTCCCACATTGTAGCCATTATCCAGCTTGAGAAGTATACAATCACTATCGCCGAAATCGACGTCTTCTCTTGGAAGTAAGAATCCTTCATATACAACTCCATTCTTTCGAACCCTTATTCTGTCTCCGGGCTTTGCGGACAGCTTTCTTAAGATGAAATCAACCTTCTTGGAATATGGCATCCCCTGACTTCACCTTCCTTTATTCTAAGTGAGGACCAACCTTATTTAAGGCTCATTATCAGATAATGTTAGTATATATCTAATGTCTATGAGAATATGAGCAAGAGACATGTCAGATAATTTGGAGGAAATAACCTAATAAGATGACTGAAGGACCATCATAATAAGGGTGAGTTATTGTGATATATGAAAAGATAATCAGCCGGAGGACGATTAGGAGATATGTGCAGAGAGAGGTTCCTAGGGAGGTTCTTATAAAATGTGTCGATGCAGCCAGACTCTCACCATCTGCAAGGAATCTCCAACCATTGAAGTATCTGATCGTCAATGACAAGAGACTTCTCAGACCCGTCTTCAAGACCCTTAAATGGGCAGGATATCTCCCAGAGTATCAGCCATCAGAGGATGAGATGCCGAGAGCGTATATAGTTATCCTTCTGGATAAGAGGATAAGTGAGAAACCCGGACATGACGCAGGTATAGCTGCTATGAGTATCTCAATGGTTGCGCATGATGAGGGACTAGGTTCATGTATTTTGGGTTCAATTGATAGAGAAAGATTGTGCAAAATCCTGAAAATACCAAAAGATCTGGAAATACTTCTGGTGGTGTCTCTGGGGTATCCAGCGGAGCAATCAGTCATAGAGGAGATGAAAGGAGATGATGTGAGATATTGGCTTGATGAGGAGGGAGTTCTACATGTACCTAAGAGAAGGTTTGAAGATGTGGTTCGATGGAACACTTATGAGCTTTAGTATATGATACCAGAATCTTCGATCGATTTATATAGAGTGATTCTATGTAACGAGGAGCCGAGGAGATGGTTATCTTGGAGGAGTCCATATGAAATCTTTATCAAGAGGGTAGAGAGGCCTCTCAACACTTCGATACTCTAGATTTTCGATTAGAAGATTTGTGCATCCCGGAGATAGTGCAAGTATAGCCCGCTTGGCTATTTTTCTGAAGGATGGAGTTAAGTATCCGAGTTTAACCACTACAACATCTTTATCAACCGGCTCTACTCCGAAATATCTGAATCCTTCGGGAGAGGCCCATGCTCGTCTAACGTTGGTTAGAATCACATCTACACTGTTCGTTCTGAGCACAGCCCCATCCTTCTTCACGGTTATTACCTTTCCTTCAATACTCACCGGATGTCCATTGACTCTATCGATCTTCCCTCCCACCTCAAGCCTTATCTTCTTTCCTACTCCAACCTTTCTGCAAAGTTCCACAGCCTCAGGATCCAAAATTCCTCCAACAGCGGCATTCTCGATGCCAGAAGCCAATAGGTACTCCAAGAGAATAGGCAGGTCTCCTGGGGCTCCAGCAGTCACGTTATCTCCTGAGTCGGATATAACTACAGGCTTATCGGTCGACTCTTTTGCGATCTCTACGGCTTCATTTATAGGCACCGCTTCAGCCTCGAAATGAAAATCCTTTCTTCGATCCCAGTAAGCCTTAGCGAGATTGCATGCCTCAGCATATGCCTTGTCACAATTTTTCTCTCCATCAGCGATAACTATTGCACTTGCACGTGAGTGAGGGAAGTCAGTCCACGCCATGCCGACAAGCATTGAGGAGTCTATTATACCGGGTAAGCGACTTATCTTCTCTAGACTTCGATAGAGACCTGCGGCGGGTTCAACATATGTTACAACAAGCTCTCCAGGAAGTAGAACTGGGGGTTTAACCATCATAGGGTGGGTCTCATTCCTTTCTTTAGGGATTCCATTAGTAATCTTGCAGCCCTCATACGTGTCTCTTTTACATCCGTGTGTGGTGCGGTTCTATAGGCCGTTATAATATTAACGGCTTCCAGGAGATTTGGATGGACATTGGCATGTAAGTCTAGGCTGACTGAGGTCAAGACATCCTCACCCACCATTTTCCTCACATCCTTCACTAAGTCGCTTTCTCCATCGCCTATTTCCTCCACTAACATAGCTCCATGGAGGTGTAGACAGACACCATTGATTTTTCCTGCCTCGCTAATTCCTCTGAGAAGTCTTTCCTTGAGTTTCATATAGGTATCTTTCTTAACAACTCCTGACGGGATTGCCTTAGCTATTAAGGTAGGAATGACTTCAGCTCCTTCAGATATTAGAAATTTTGAGGATTCCTCCTTAAGCAGTTTATCACCTTCTATTACTCGGAAATCTTCAATTCCAGTTAACAATGGGCTGAAAGTGTTGGATTCATGGCCTATTCCACCTACGACGATGCGCATCCGGCTCAAGACATACTCTATAATAATTAATAGAATAGCCCTTTTTACTTCTTTCACTTTAGGGAAGCGAATAATATACAAGAGTGTTCGAGCTCAGTTCATGAGACTGGGTTCAATTGGAGAGTTTAGGCTCCTAAGAGAGTGAGAGTTATTTACTGATTGAGAATTAAAGCAGGAAGTTGGTAAGGAATCTTGGAGATACATCTAAATTTTAGATTTTAACTCTTCTTGCAGTAGCTTATACACCACAGCACCTTTTACTTTACCTCTAAGTTCAGACATCACAATACCCATGAGAGGCCTCACTGCTTTTTCTCCCTTCTCTTCGACGAGTTCGCTGTTATCCTTTATCACACGTCGTATAAGAGATCTAACTGTCTCTTCATCAACCATTGATGAAGTCTTCTCTTTGATAAGCTTCTCAAGGGGGAGCTTAGGATCTCTGGAGAGTTCACTCAATATCTCCTCAATATGTTCTTTTAGTATTCTCCCTGAGGCATAAAAATTAAAGACCTCAATTAGAGTGGAGGTAGGTATTTTGAGAGGGTCATAACCTTCACGTCTCAAGTAAGGAAATAAGTTTAATAGGGTTGAGGCTACGATTCTGGAGTCGGCGCTACTTTTCTCTCGTACGGCCCTATAGAGGGGAAGCATAGGTGAGAAGGCCATCTGTTCAGCCAAGTGTCTATTTAGACCTTCAGAGACAAGCATCTCAATTAAATCTTCTGGGAGCGGAGGAAGATTTGTGGAGATCCTTTCTAACAGTTCTCTTGTAATAACTATGGGGGGAATATCTGTCTCAGGATACATCCTTGCAGCACCTGGGAGGGGACGAAGATAGGAAGTACATCCATCTGGAAGGGCACGGCGTGTCTCCCCTGGCACTGTATGGAAGGCGAGCTCAGCCCTCTTCGCGACTGCCTCTAAGGCTGCTCTGCATCTTCG
>NJEE01000099.1 GCA_002255045.1 Candidatus Bathyarchaeota archaeon ex4484_205
ACTGGGACTCAGTGCTGGGACGTCCACTCCTGCCATTACCCCTTGGAGCTGAAGGGTATCGAGGAAGAAGTATACAGAGCAATACTAAGAGTTCAAATGAGGCACAAAGATTTAGCTCCAGTATCTGCAGTTTTAATTGAGTGTACAAAGCGAGGAATAAAAAGCTATAATACATGTGTAGGGTGGGAGGGAAATGTCGTTTTTCAAAGGCAAGAAAGAGATGGATGAGGAATTCAAAGAGAAGCTGAGAATGATTGAGGAAACAAAAAGAGAAATAGAGGAAAAAGGGGATGGCGTCAAAGGAAAGTACCGAGAGCTCCTCTCAATACTGAGGGACATAGGAGTCCCTAGAGAAATAGAGAGTAGATGCACGATACCGATCCTGGACTTGGGGTTCGGTGTACTCAAAGCGCAGATGGATGGGCTGAAGGGAAAGTACGACCCTGAATCGGATGAGGAACTATTCATACAGTTGATGAAACTAATAGAGACGTCCAACTGGCATGGGTTGAAGGAGTGGACTAACAAGAGAGGAGAGAAAAGATCTCCAAGGGAGTTAGTTTCTTCTTTCAGTACAATAGCTGGAGAATTAGAGTTTCATAAGAGAATGAGATACCTTTTACAGAAGTTGGTCCTTGGAGAGTGTGCTGGAATGGATAAGTCGAAAATGGAGTCGGATTTGCTGAATCTCCTGTACTCAGAAATCCTCAAAGACTGGGATGGTATGAACCACGTATTTAGAATATATCGAGAAAATCAGAGGAATAAAGATGAGAGAGACCTGGAAAAATGGATAAAAAATGAGAAAGTCTCGATAATAAGATCTTTTGGGCAGAAGCTAATGGAAAGCTATTCTAAAGGGTTAGTAAATCCAGACAGATATGGAGAGCCGAGTGAGATAGACGTTAGGAAGCTTTACAAGAGGCTTGTCGGGGAGAGTGGATGACTACTGCGGAGTAATGCTCAGTCTCCCCCCTTTTTTCAACAGATTGACTATTCTCTTGGCTACTCCCGATCTCTTGTTTATCCTAATTTCTCCCGAACGATTTACTCTGGCTGTTAATACGTATTCTCCATCGCAGTAGAGAGCGACTCTCTCTCCCGAGAACTCCTTCCCAACCAGGAGGAATAATTGCTTCTTAGTCTCCTTGATTCCTATTATCTCGTGAGTTCGTTCTCTTCTCGAAACTTTTTCGTCTCTTCTCACGGGTATAACTACTACTTGCTCTCCATAGGTGTATATCTCATATTCGACTTCCCCTCTCTCGAAATCCCTTACCTCTATTACTGGTCTAGCCAAATCCAGATCCGTCATTCCAGTTGGTACTTTCACAGTCATTCTGACCTCGTAAACTTTCCTTATTTCCCCGTCCTCTATGAAGATGACTGTATCAACTATCTGGGGTATAACTCCTAGCTCTACTCTCCCTATGAATCTCTGGAGTGCGTCTATCGGTCTGGTGGAGTGGACTACTCCTATCATACCAACTCCAGCTAATCTCATGTCCGCGAATATCTCGAAATCCTTGGTCTTTCTCATCTCATCGTACACTGTGTAATCTGGTCTAACTAGGAGTAATACCTCGGCTGTCTTCTCCATGTCCCCTTCTAGTGGAGAGTACTGAGTTATCTCTTGTGAGACCTGTAGATCCCTAGGAGATTCCATTGTCTTAACTATCTTCCCCTTAGAAGAATAAAACTCTGCAAGAGCCTGCGCAAACGTTGATTTCCCTGCCCCTGGTGGGCCTGAAATAAGTATTCCTTCCGCTCTCTTTTCTATTCTCTTTTTAAGTTTCTCTGACATGCTGTATTCCTCCAGAGTTACTTTGGCTATTGGTCTCACAGCAGTTATCTCGTAACCGTCACTGAAAGGGGGCCTAGCTATAGCTATTCTCACAGGCCCCATTTGGACTACGGTAGCTCCCTCTCTCTCGATTTCTATGAAGCTGTCTCTGTCTCTCCTAGCGAACTCCACTATCTCTCGGGCCATCTTCCTTATCTCTGGCTCAGTTATTGGCCTATTTCCTATTTCAACTAACTTGAAATTTCCAGGTCTCCCTTTCTTTGCCATGGGTGGCACTCCTTCTCTTATATGTACAGACATTGTAGTCTCGTCGAAGTATTTCATTATCTCAGGTTCTTCGTGCTCTTCGGGTCTTAGGTATATCGTCCTAAGCCCGTATGCTCCAGCAACTCTGGCTTGTACGTAATCTCCCGTTATTAGTACAGCGTCCTCCTCTCTAGCCACATCTCTTACTATCCTGTCTATCTCTCCTGTATGAGACACCTCTATCTGTTCCGGAGTTGGCCTAGGCCCAGTGTATTTCATCTCTATCTTTCCATCCGAAGCCATTCTAGAGAGTTTTCTCAACTCCTCTAATCCTGCAAATCCGGTATCTAAGCCTTTGTTTGCCATGACCTCCAATTCGACTATCACTGCCTCAGGTATTATTACCTCTGGATCTACTAGCTCGTTTCTCTCTATTAACTCAGTTATCCTACCATCTACCAGTACACTTGTATCCGGGACATATTTCATTTTCTTCGGACCTCTCACGGATGCTTGTATTCCTCTCCAGGATTCAAAACTACCACTTTCGTTCCTGGGACAGAAGACTCTACTCTCCTCTTGAATTCATTTGGATCTGCTTCTATCACAGGGAAAGTACCATAATGCATTGGTATGATAACTTTAGGTGAAATTAGCTCTGCTGCCTTAGTTGCTTCCCTAATTCCCATTGTATATCTGCTTCCAATCGGTAGTAGTGCTACTTCCACTTTGTATAGTTCTGAAATGAGTTTCATATCAGAGAAAATACCTGTGTCTCCCGTGTGGTACAGTGAGGTCTCTTCATCCATTAAGACGAATCCCGCAGGTGAGCCGAGTTCGGATGAGTGATCTGCTCTCACCATGATTATTTCTAGTTCTCCCTCTTTTATACTTCCTCCTATGTTCATTCCCTCTGCTTTCACTCCTTTCTCTTCGGCCTTAACTGCTATTTCGTGTATCGATATTATTTTGGATCCCTTAGCTTTCGCTATCTCGAAAGCGTCTCCCAAGTGATCCTCGTGTGCATGTGTAACTAAAATCAAGTCTGGGTTCAGCTCCTCTACAGATACCGGACACTTTGGATTCCCGCTAATGAACGGGTCTATCAATATCTCCAGTCCACCGGAATTCACTTGAAATGCAGAGTGGCCGAGCCATCTTATCCTCATCCCCATCACCATCCAAGGGGTAAATGGACCGAGATATAAGGTGTTCCATCGATTGGGGAGTGGTGATACGATGCTCCGGAAATACTTAGAAGCTGGCAAAATAGCTTTCGAAGTAAAAGAGTTCGCTAGAGAGATCATTACTCCAGGAGTGGATCTATTAAGGATCGCAGAGTTGATAGAAGCGAAAATTGTTGAACTTGGGGGGAAACCAGCCTTTCCTGTTAATTTATCCAAGAACGACGTTGCTGCACACTACACTCCCAGTAGAGACTCCAAGGAGACTCTGCTCGAGGAAGACGTACTCAAAGTAGACATAGGTGTTCACGTCGATGGATACATAGCAGATACCGCCTTCACAGTGGGTGGGGGAAATTTAACTAAAGCTTCGGAAAAAGCACTGAGCGAGGCCATAAGCATAGTTAAAGCAGGAACATCAGTGCTAGAGATAGGAAGAGTAATAGAACAGGTGATAAGGGAGAGAGGATTTAAACCCATAGAAAACTTGGGAGGACACTCTATAGATAGATGGAATCTCCACTCGGGTGTTACCGTGCCCAACGTGCCCAATAGTTAAGGCTGGAGCCCTGTATCCGCACAGAGTTCTCAGAGAGGCGAAGAGAGGCTTGGTTGCTCAGGCCGAGGAAACTCTAATAGTGGAGAGAGATGGGTGCGAGGTCATAACCTCCCTCTGAGTTCCTCAATAAGCCTCTCTCTTTCCCTTTTTAGAAATTCTATCTCACTTTTAAGTTCCTCGTTCTCCATTTTTATTTCTTCGACTCTCTCTAACTCGTTCCTCAGTGAATTGAGTTTGGCCCTGAGATTGGAAATTAAATCGTTCTTCTCAACCAATTCCCTCTCTAGATTAGCAAGTTTCCTTCGATATTCGTCTATCTCTGTTCTCAATAGTTCTAGTTCTCCCTCTAATCTCTCGCACCTCATCTTCCACTTCGTAGCGTCTTCTAATAGCTTCATCTTCTCCTCCCTATATGTTTTCTTTTCTTCCTCTAACTCCGCTTTCTTTTCGCTTATCTCAGTCAATTTTTTGTCTTTCTCAGACATTTCTTTCTCAAGGTCATTCAGTTTTTCTTTTAGCTCTCTATTCTCAGATTTTAGCAATCTCACTAATTCATTCAATGCTTTTTCTCTCTCCTCTAACTTCTGTAGTTCCTCTCCCACTTCTGGGTCATTCAGATAAACGACTTTAGTTTCCTCCAGAACAACGACCTTGTATGAGTAAAACCCTAAGAGAGCTCCTGCTATCAGTCCGGCCCCAGAGAGGTATATCATGCTCTCCGTGTCTATTTTTCCTAGGGATAATGAAGTTAAATAATAAACCAATGAGAACAGAATTGCTCCGAGGAACGCTCCTATTATGGTACTGGACCCTCTACCTGTCGCAAGCTCTCTCCTTCTCCTCATTCCAACCCAAGGTTTATTTATATGAATTAAGTTAAACCTTTCGGGAGACGTCTTGTCCCTCGAGGTCTCTCCAAATGCCCTGTGGGAGATACTCTACGTTGCGGTAATAGTCTCATTGCTTCTCGTAGTGTTGCTCCTAACGTACTTGGCCATCAATAGAAGTAGGAGATCCGTCTACAAATTAATAGAGAAGAAACTAACTTCTCTCGAAAAGAGAATTAGTCCCGTTAATACTCCTAGGACTAGAAGATTTATCGCCCAACCATAGAGCATTGTGGTGAGATACAACCTTATTCCACTTCCCTTGGTCGCGGACTCCACTATTTTCGCTATGGAGAATACTGTTATTGCCATGACTACCCAGATGAAGAGTTTCGAATAGTACGAGGAGAAGACCTCTAGGTATCCTCCAGAGGCCCAATCTATTCCAGAGAATCCTCTGTATATCCCAATAGAGAGAAGACCTATTGATAGGATCTCCCCCATTACTGTCAATTTTCTGAATCCCGTCTTGGAGGTAGAGAGGTATTTTCCAAGATCAAATGCCTTTGTTGGACTATTATTCTTCTCAGATGGGTTACGGGCACTCTGGACTGAATTATTGGAAGTATGAATTCATCCTCCGCCCCATCTGTGACTACAACCACGTCCTTAGGCTTCGTCTTGTCTAGTACTTCCTCCAATTGCTTAGTGATTTCTTTATCTGAGATAACCCCCACTTCTTTATCCCCAGTAATTACTGCAACTTCTGCCTCGTCTCCATACTCGTCCTTTATTTTGACTGCCCCAAATAGAACATTTAAATCCGAATCCTCTGGGTCAGATAGAGCTAGCTTATTTGCTGCTTCCACTACCTTGTCTCTGCCTATAACAGGAGCCTTCACACCCGCTTTCTCTCCAAGATCGTTGTCTCTGTCAACCGCTAGAACCAGTGTCTTCATCCACACCACCGAGTTTTATGTAGCCATACCTCTCCAGAAGCCTAAACTCCTCTAAAGTGAGTCTTCTTCCCTCTTGAAATCTCTTATACACTTCCTCCGCTTCCTTCCTAAGGGCTTCTTCCCTCAGTCTCTCTTCCTCTTCTATTCTCTTTCTCTCTATCTCTCTGAGTTTGTCTCTTATCTCGTTTCTCTCCTTTATTTTCTCTATCATTTCTTGGTGGTACTTATTCGCTATCTCCCTGTACTCCAAGACCTTCTGATGTGCTTCATCAGCTTTCTGTCTTATTTCGTCTCCCATCTGATAGTACTTCTTCATTCTCTCGTGATATGTCTGTGACTCATTGGCTAATTCTATCATCTTTTCTCTTATGTTATTCATTTCCGCTCTGAGTTTCTCAGCCTCTGCCAAAATCTCTATCATCTTTCTCTCGTATTCTCTAGACTTCCTGACGAACTCCAAATTGAGTTTGACTTCTTTTGCCATCTTCATTACTGTGTCTACTAGTCTCCTTTCCCTCTCCAAACTCATCACTCTGGTCTCTAGCTCCCATTCTATTCTCTCTATCTCCCTTCTTACCCTTGATAGTGGTACTGTTACTTGTTTCCTATACTTCTCTTTCAGATCTCTGTATTCTCTAGCTTTCTCTCTCAATTCTCTTATTTTCTCTATTAATTCGTTTTTCCTCTTCTTAAGCTCCGCTACTTGCTGATTTATTTTATCTCTCTCCTCTCTAGCTTCCCTAGCGACCTTATAGTACTGGGATGCCTCCTGATTGTACATGTTTCTCTTCTCGGCCCACTTCCTTACTTCCTCGTTATATCTATCTCTTTCATCCCTGAGTTTTCTGATTTCCTCGTCTAAAGCTCTTAGTTTCTTGAGCATATCCTCGATTTTCCTCTCTTCGTCCTCCACCGACGTCTCCCAATTGGGTATCTGAGAAGAGCTTAATTAAGTTTCGGAGCACATGTTATATAGGTATGCTGACTGGGTGTGAAAGGGACACCTAGATGTATAGGCCCCTCGAGGGCGGGGAGAAAATGGTCGACTACCTGATCGTGGGATATGGTTCGCTTGGATCTAAGATATGTCAGTCCCTCAAGAAAAAGGGTGAGAGAATACTTGGGAAATCTAGGATGCGATGTAGTAATATCTGCATCTGAGACTTTATCCGAGGCAGTGCTGAGAGAAGTTGAGAAGATATACTCTTCGAGAAACGCTAGGAGACTGGAGAGAATAATAATGAATGTTGCATCGGTTAACGGTAGGTTCGCCATAGTAATGCACGATGCACCCGATCCAGACAGCATAGCTAGTGCCATGGCCTTCAGGGAAATACTGAAGAATTACGACATAGAATCAGACATAATATATGGTGGAGAGATATCTCACCAAGAGAACAGGGCTCTGATAAATCTGGTTGACGTTGACTTGGTGAACGTCTCTGAATTAGACGCTGGTTGGGCTAGGAGGTACAAGGCCTTTGCCATGATAGACTGCAATCCGGAATACAACAACGTGAGTGCCATGCCAAATGGTTCAAAGTCGAGGTGTCACCAACTCTAGCGACTGCCTTACTCTACGGAATAAGATCCGATACTAGCGACTACACCAGAGATGCCACTAGAGAGGACTTCATAGCCGTCTCTAAGCTCCTTCCTAGGGTGGACTTGGATCTACTTAGCAAGATAGAGACTCCTCCGATTTCCTCTGAAACTTTAGATGTTCTGGGGGAAGCTATAAGGAACAGAAGAGTAATAGGAAGCATACTAATATCGAACGTCGGATACATAGAGGACAGGGACAGCTTGGTCCAAGCTGCGGACTACCTACTCAGGTTGGAGGGAATAAGCACCGTTTTAGTTTTTGGAATACTCGGAGATGAGATACACATGTCCGCTAGGAGTAACGACGTGCGAGTCAACATAGGCAAAGTAATGGAGCGGGCATTCAGGGAGTTAGGCTCCGCTGGAGGTCATCCGAAAGCAGCTGGAGCTAAAGTTCCCCTTGGTTTGTTCAAAGCTGTGAAGGACAAGGAAACCCTAGTCAGACTAGTTGGCGATGCTGTCACTAAGAAGTTCCTAGAGGCCTTAGGTAAACCAGCCGAGGTTTTAGAAGAGAGGAGTACAGAGGAGAAAAAGTATTCCTAGAACTTCACACCTTGGCTTCGACTTTGATCTTTTCTTTCTCGAGTTTCACTCTCTTTTGTTCTTCCTTTCCTTCTTTTATTAGGATTATGTCTCCAACAGCTAGTACCCTCTTGTATGGTACACCGAGGACTTTTCCTCCGTAACTCTCCTCTTCGAGGGATATCGCAACTACTTCTCCTTTATCCACGTCTATTATGAAATCGAATGCGTTGCCAACGTATCTAGCCTTATTGGTGTATATGTCAAGCCCATATAGCCGGGAAATCCTGACGGGCATCTTAACCCTCCAATATTATTCTGGCATCAACAGCTACTGCGTTATCATCATAAGCTATTAGGGGGTTTATATCTATTTCCTTTATTTCTCTTTCCCAATCATACATCAGCCTGGAAATCGAAGAAATGGCTTGAGCTATTCTCTCCTCATTTGCTCCCTTTTTCCCCCTAATTCCTCTTATTATCTTGTATCCCTTAATCTCTCTTATCATTTTCTTTGCCTCTGATTCGTCTATAGGGGCTACTCTGAAAGAGACGTCCTCCAAAACCTCGACGAAGATTCCTCCTAGGCCGAACATAACTGTTGGTCCGAAGTGTTGGTCCTTGATTCCGCCTATTATTAGCTCTATTCCTTGGGGAATCATTTCTTGGACTAGGATTCCAGAAATACTTAGATTCTCTCTTTCTGCTATTCCTATGACTTCCCTGTAGTTTCTTATGAGGTCATCTTCATTTTTTATTCCCAGTCTGACTAATCCTAGGTCACTTTTATGAGTGGCCTGAGGAGATAATAATTTCAGGACCACAGGATATCCTATTTCCTCTGCAGCAGAAATAGCTTCTTTCTCGGTGTATACTTGCCTCTCTCTTGGAATTGATATACCGTACTCCTTAATCAGGTTCTTCGACTCGTGTTCAGTTAGCACAGTTCTGCCTTCTTCTCTCGCCTTTGATATCACTCTCTCTATTGTCAATCTCCTTCCCCTTGGAGAGTGAACGGTCAAGGTAAAAAGCTTTTTTTCAATGTTCTGGTGGGGAGTTTATGATAATTCTGAAGGGCGTAATCCATGGGAGTCAGAGGTCCTCTAGGGAAGTATTCGAGCTAATACAGAGAATCAGGCCTAAGGCGGTTGGAATAGAACTTTGCCAAGAGAGGTTAGAGGCTCTCCTTCGAGGTCCAAAAGAAGGATTTTACAGCTCTTTTACACATTATTTCTTGTCTAAGATCCAAGAACTTATTATAGAGAGACTGGGTGGAGTAGTAGGTGAAGAATTCATCTCTGCCCTAAGGGCCTCTGAGGAAGTTGGCGCTAGAGTATTCCCAATAGATTTGCCTCTCTACTACCTCCTAGGTAGGCTGAAGGAAGTTCCCTTGAGGGAAAAGGTATCGCTAATACTTGAACTCGTCCCAAGGAGAATGGAATTAGACCGAGATGGGATAAATCAAATGTTATATAGGATTAGGAGGAGGTCCCCCTCTATATACTCCATAATAATTGAGGAAAGGGAATTGCTCTCTCCCTTGTACAAGCTGGAATATATGTCCCCTCAATTTCCAGAGGCGGATTCTACGTAATTCTGGCTACTTTAATACCTATACTCCTCTGGATGTTATTCAGACGGGACAATCCAAAGCAATTCACCTTCGAGAGACTAGTTTGGATAATAGCTTCAGGATTCATCTTGGCCAGGGTGATTCTGACCTTCTTGTGAAAGGTTTTTAAACTAGGGAGAAAGTATGCTCGGGGTAAGCAATGACAGAACTCTCTCCCTTCAAGGAGAAACGATTGCTGATGGTTCCAGGACCAGTTGAGGTTCATCCTAGGGTTCTCAGAGCTATGTCTCAGCCAATGATTGGGCATTTAGATCCGGATTTCGTTTCTCTCTTGGACGAAATACTAGACATGCTTAGAAGAGTGTTTCAGACGAGGGGAGATGTGATAATACTAACTGGTTCCGGGACCTCCGCCATGGAAGCAGCAGTTGGAAACGTAATTGAGAGGGGAGATAAGGTCCTAAGCGTTGTTTCTGGTCTCTTTGGAAGAAGATTTGCCGAGATAGC
>NJEE01000010.1 GCA_002255045.1 Candidatus Bathyarchaeota archaeon ex4484_205
TCTCCCTTCAGGGAATCCCAGATTTTTATGTATTCCCCCCATTTCTTTAGTGTCTCCTCCCTGCACTTCAGAGCCTCCTGAACTCTCCTCTCGGCATCTCTGTATCTTTTAATCTCAGGGTACCTGTCAAGAATCTCCACAGCCTTCTCCAGAGCGTCCAAGGAAGTACCCCAAGAAAAGTTGCCAAGGGTAGGAGATAAAAGTTACGATTCTTCACCCCTAACACGAAGCAGAACGTTTTTCCCTGCATCAGTAATCCTAAAGTGCCTAGTGCGTTTATCATTTCTGCTGTTTGGCCCATACCCTATTGTCTCTATGAGCCCCCACCTCTCCAAATCAAGAAAGTGTCTTCTTACACCACTGAGGGCCAACTTGCACTTGGTAAGACTTATGAAGTCAGGAATCGTACCGTATTCCCTAGAGACAAGATATCTAAGAACTTGCAATTTTATATCACATAGCTTCAAGACCCCACCTCCACAAAAATAGGGGGAGGGAGATGATTACTTGTTTTCCTTTTTGGATGGAGATGCTTGCACCGCAGGTTTGTCGCATTCCAGGAGGGAGAAGCCTTTCGTGAATATTTCTACCAGGTCTTTGTGATCTATCTCTCCAATAACCTCCAGCTCAACATCTCCTTTCTTGAATTTAATCATATACATTTATCGCCCCACCTCCTACCAAGACACATCAGTTCTTCCTCTTTCTAGGTCTTCCTCTCTTCTTTTTCTCTGTTTTCGGTGTTTTGTTGAGCATCTCCTCCAGCTTATTCAGTGTCTTCAGTATTTTAACGAGGACATACAGGGTCCAACTGAGAAACCCAGCAAGTCCTATAATAATCAAAGACACGAGCAACACATACTTCTCCATCGCTGCACCTCCTTCCCGCTTCCCCTTTCTATGCAAAACGATTTAAAATTTGTTCTGCAATTATCACAACTCCCCATGCGTAAAGGAAGAGGCTCAGTAGCTCAACTCTAATGACAATCGCTAACAAAATCATTACCAAGCCGACGAAAATTCTCGTTTTATCTATTTCCTTCTGCCGAGCAGATGTTGAAATGACCCTGTGATGTTCTTTGCTAAATATGCTGTAGAAGAGGATAAGGAGTCCTAGGAAGAACACTTCGGGATGATTGTATACCAGGCCCGCCGAAGCGAAAAATACACCGATTCCCATTACCAAGTCGTATTTGTCAAACACACCTGCTACCTCCTCCTCAGGAGTAGGATTAAGATCAGGATACCTATTATAATTAATAGGAGGATTTTCCACCAATCGCTCTTCTTCTTTTCCTCTGGTGGTATGCCTCCATTAGGTGGTCGTCCATCTTCAAATTTTACTAGTTTAAACCTGAATTCTCTAGTGGATTCTATCGTGTATGGGGGAGGGTTGGTTTTTGCCAAAGTGACGGATATAACGAGGTCTTCACAAACCAAACTTCCTTTCACATCAGGAGCATAGCACCATGGTGATGGGACTGTGACATATTCTATCTTCTTTTTCTCTCCTGCACCTATGGTTCCATATTTTACTATCTCTTCTCTGGCAGGAGAAACTGGTTTCACTTTCAGAACATATTTCACGTTTGTATTTGCTATGTTTTCTATGAGTATCTCCACTGTGGTATATTGAGGATCGAATTTCGTTACTCTTGCACTTCTTATGAGGAGGTATTTCCTAGCCATTTCAATCGCCTAGAGATTCAAGACAGCTCCTGCTATTATCCAGAGTAGTATGTAGACTCCGAAAATTACCCATGCACCAGGGGCGCCGACGTTTTCTGGAAGTATGAGGGAACATATAAAAATCGCTATCCAGTAAATCACTATCGAGAGAATTCCGAGCATTAGTCCTTTTGCTGCTCCCATCTCACCACCCCTAGAGCTTTAGAGCGAGTCCAACTACTGCCCACATACCTAGGTATATCAGCAGAGTGTATATTATCTCGCCACGACCATATCTCTCAGCAATCTCGTTTGATGCCCACATTAAAATAATAGCTAGAATTCCGAGGCCCATGCCTATTACTGCACTCATTAACCTCATCTAATCACCTCAGGCAACTCTTCTTGTCTTGATCAGGTGTATTATGTATGCAGTAACTATAACTCCAACTGCCGCACCCACTGCCAGTATTGCAGTCCTCTTCCAGCCACTTACCATGCGACCACCTCGTTATCGTATCAAAGCAAACTACCAGATAAATGTTTCTCAAAGAAAAATATTTTTCTGGTAGTGGGTATCGAGGTATCATCGGGTGAGAGAAAATGGCAATGACGTGTGAAGAAGCTCGACACTGGATAGAAGTTGGTACTTTAGGCGATAGGTACGAGGTTGCTCGGAATCTAGATACACTCCCGAGAGAGTGTGTGTGCGAGATAGCCTGGAGGCTGTCAGAGGATGAACACCCACTAGTCAGAGAAAAAACAGCCTATCGTGTCCGATATCTTCCAAGAGAGTGTATGTGCGATTTGGCTAAAAAGCTGGCAAACGATGAAGACGATGAAGTTAGAGAGAAGATAGCTTGGAACTTGCATGTGCTTCCAGAAGAGTGTGCATGCGACCTAGCTATGAAACTAGCAAACGATACCAAAGAGGTCAGAGAAAAGCTCTCTCTCATTGCTGACCTGCTCCCGATAGAATGTAGAGAGGAAGTAAAGCGAATGCTGAGGTGATGTCAATGGCCAGACCATGGGAAAAATGTAGGGTTGTGAGGATAGTTAATTTGACTCAGCACCCGATAACGATATACGACGAATCAGGAGAAAACGTGGTTGAAGAGATACCCCCGTCTGGAACAGTGGCCAGAGTGAGAGCAGAGCAACCAGTGATTGGCTACATTAATGACGTTCCAGTAGTGAAAACAGAATGGGGAGAGGTCGAAGGACTTCCAGAGCCAGAGGAATGCACAGTATATGTGGTTTCGACGTTGGTTCTGCAAGCCTTGGCAGGAAAAAGAGATGATGTAGTGTCCCCAGACACTGGTCCAGCTAGTGCAGTAAGAGATGAGACGAACAGAATAATTGGGGTCAGAAGATTCCAGACCATCTAGGGTGGTCAAGACGAGGAGAGTGTCTGACATTCAGGTGTGTTTGCTTCTCTTATTTCTGATTGGCCTTTCAGCTTTCTTTCTATCCAAAAAGCGAGGAGAGATAGAGGAAGTCCTCGAAAAAGAGATGCATGCTCTCAAGGAAGTGATGGACAAAAATCCGTTTTTAGAGCAAAGGATGAAGTCAATCATGAGGAAGAAAGTCTCCCCTTAGTCTTAGAGGAATTCGCTCAAAGGATAGTGCAGAAAAAGTGGCGAATTCTTGAGTCTTTCCACTATGATTTTACAGTATTCTTCGTTGAGTTCAACACCGATCCATTGGATTCCAAGGGATTCTGCAGCTAGCAGAGTAGTTCCAGAACCAGCGAAAGGATCGAGCAGAATGTCGCCACGCTTAGCAGAGTTCTGTATCAGTATCTTTGTTAGTTCTATTGGTTTTTGTGCTGGGTGCAGTCTCTTGGTAATACTGCCCCAATTCTGTGGCTTTGGGAAGCAAAAGACATCCACATTATAACCAGAGGTAAAGCTAGCATCAAAGTATTTTGCTTTCTCTCCTCTCACGCAATAGAATATTGGGTCGTATGTCCAGAGATACATTTTCCTTGTGGGTTTCGCGAGATTTGGGTGATGCCATATAAGCATCCTTTTGAAATTGAAACCCACTTCATCCAACACACGCTTAAACTCAAACATTCTCTTCTGCGAGAAGAATACGTATAGTTGGCCACCTTCCCTTAAAACTCTGTAACACTCAGATAACCACTTCTCAGTAAATCTCCAAAAGTCTTCTTCTGAGCCAAACGTGTCCCATTCTTGTTTGTATCCTTTGTCCTTCCCCACAACACCGTATGGCGGGTCAGTTACTATCAAGTCTATACTCTCGTCCGAAAGTTGCTTTAGCACGTCAATCGCATCAGCACAATACAATTCACCGAGATTTGTTTTAAAGTATGGGACAATCTCCATCTCCATCCCTAAGCTAATTGAGAGGAAAAATATTTAATCCTTGAGTCTCCTCCTGAGGGAATACATTACTTTTCTTCTTTGCCCCTCGGAGAGAGGATGCCCACACCTCGGGCATACTGTTAGTATGCTAGCTAAATCTACATTCGAAAGTATTTCTTCTTTTTCTATTACCTCAGATTTAACCTCGCCTGGTCTCTTTATCCTGAGGTGTGTGGTATCTGGGGACAGTATTGTCTCAACTATCTGAGACACTCTGCACTTACACATCAGTAGCACCTTTTACACCATTCCAAGCTTTTTCAGGTTGGCAATCATTCTTCTAAAAACAGAGAGAGATATAGATATCTGCCTTCTATTTTCTCTACCTACTGGAGTGGTCTCTATCTTCGTAATTCTTATAGTTTCACCGTCGGATTCGACGATATATTTCTTCTGGGTTAGTTCTATAGAAAAAGAGACCGAGACGCTGGCATCAACACCCTCTTCTCGGATTTTGTCCTCTATCTTTTTTATCATGTCGGGTATTTTATCACTCAATAGACAAACCCAACACAATATAGAAAGTTAAGTATATAAAACTATCTATTTGAGACTTCAGATCTCAGCTTCTTCCAGATTTCTCTGACACGAGGAAGTGCCTGCTCTACCATATTCTCGTAACTGTATTTGATTCTGAGAGCTATAACACACGTATGGGGGCATTTCGGTTCTTCCAAGTGTGCACGGTCTTCCCAGCTGAGAATTTGTTTTGTGAATGCGCTCTCCCCGTCTATTTCCAGAGTTAGCCAGCCTTGATCATGCCTCTCAATACTGAACTCAAGCAAGAGCTTTACAGATATGGTTGGAATGGCTCCTGGGTCTTTCAGGTAGGTTTCTTTGTCAGTGGGGACTATGTATTTTTCATCCCAAAATCTGATAATAACCTCTGGGACGAAATCGGTTTCCTTGTACATGTATAGGTAGAAAACTGTATCAGTTAGATATGAGAGGCCTCTGTATATTTTACGAAACCTCCTAGCCAGCGTCGAGACCATATCCTTAACAATTCTCCTAAAGGCTGTTTCCAATTCTTCCTCCTCGGTTACGAATTCCAAGCACCTCAATTTTCAACACCACCACATATTTTCTAACAAATGATTTGACGAACTCCAGCTCATCATCATCCAAGTAGAGAGGGGCTTTGAAGTGTATATGGTTCAGTATTTCAGATATTGCTCCCTCATCGTCTATTCTGAAATAGAATTCAAAATCTGAAGTTTCAACCCTGTTTTTTGTTGTTATGATTAGAGAAATAACTACCTTCTTATATTTTTCGTAGTAGTCGTGGGTGATGTAGATGATTGCATCTTTATAGCCTATCACCACCCCTTCTTCTAGCTTCTTTGGAAATGCGCATTCATGCCACTCCGCCACTACCAAATTAACCACCTTATAGCCTCTCGGCAAATATCTTAACACTGTCATATTCCTTTCTGACGATTATTTTGCCCTTTTCTCTTCCTTTTCTGATATAGTATGTTGTCTCAGCACCATGCGTTGCCTTTTCGAACACTTCCCAGCCGCAGTCCTGAAGAACTGTCTCTACCTCTCTCTCCGCAGATGCCAAATCTGACGGTTCTATCGTGACCAATTGCTCCCTCTTTCTGGGAATCTCGGGACAGAAGAGATAGTACATTATTTCATCACCCCTATCTTTTTTTCTGCATGTTTCCAACGATATTTACCAAATGACCCAAACACCTCCTGAGAGAATGCAACTAAGTAGGGGTCGACTTCTCCATATTTCTTTTCCACCTCTTTTAATTTGTTCATTATGGTTCTTAAATCCTCGCTAAAGTCTATAACGATTTCACCAATTTTCAGAACAACCCTCTCCAATGCCTACCCCCTTACTATTTCCAAAAAAAAGATATAAAAATCTAACCTTTCTTCTTCTTTCGGACACTCCACCCATCAATATCATGGACCGAACATTTGATTCCGTCCTCGGTTATTTCTATCTGGCATGCCTCTGTATATAATTCAGTTTCAAACCCCTTCTGGTCTATGGTTATCCCTTCTGGACTTGCAATAATTTTAGTATCTTCTATCTTGCAAACATTATCGGAGTACTCCCCTCCAATTTTCTCGCAAAGTGCCTTCAAAGCTAAAGAAGTATCCTTCTCCTTGGCTTTTCCTACAGCTCTGTCGAGTTTTGGCATTAATTTCTCATGGAACTCAAGCACTCTGATTATCTCATCACCACACGCTTCTTCCAAGACTTCGGACTTTCTTTTTTCAGCCTCTTGGCAGAAACATATAGCATTCCTTATTCTATCTAACATCTCATCTATTTCGTCTGAATACTCGTAGAAGTAGTCAGACCAAAACTCAAAGAGGTCTCTAACATCTTTGTATACATTGTCGGCCTCTTCGTAGTTTCTGTCCAATAACAGGGAAATTAGCTCATACAATTTGGCTATGAATATTCTGGGATCTGAGTATTCCTCAGGAACGTCGATCAGTGGCATATATTTTCCTCCTGTTCTCTTTCCACTTCAATATACAAACTCCAACTGGGTCTTCTGTCCCGTTTTTCTTCTCTGTATTTATGCACTCTACAAGAAATTGCCCAATCTTGCTTCTTATTTGTTTCTTGTTCAAGTGAGACACCTCAACTACTCTTCGGAAAACCAGAAGATAAATTTTATTTTTTACTTGGGGCAGATATGTCTTGGTGATTGTGTTGAAGATAAAGCCATACGATTTGCCAGAGGAACTCACATACCTAGCTCCATTGATCCTAGTCGGTGGGGTGGTAATAGCTTACATGGGCTATAAATATCCGAAAAGATTAGCAGAATCCATGATGATTTCTATAACCAGTACTATAACCACAATAATGATGCTAAAGGAGGGAGAAAAGTGATAATAGGAGGTTATGAGAAGTATTTGCTGGTTCCGTTTCTACCAGTAATGCTATCTTCGATAGGATATCTCATACTCAAAGGCGATGATCAAGATAAAAAAATCGGGATAATATTCATAATACTCTTGGTTATCTCAGCAGGAATTGCTCTCTTTATGCACGAGAGAGATTAGACAGCCACTATTATAGCTCTGAGCACATCCCTCAGAGTTATTTCTCCTCCTTCTGTCTCTTTGGCTATACTGTATATCTCTACTATCCTGTACGCTGTGAATATTGCTAGGAATATTAGGAAAGCGAGAAATAGCGTCTCCTTGGTCTCTCTGTCCATCACTTCACCCTAGCGGTTGGTTATCTAGTCTACCTTACCCACTCTTTTATCTGCTGCAGGAGTAGCCATAGCAGTACTACGACACCGAATGATACACCGACCATCTTTGCTGCCTCGGTCGCTGATGGGTATGTCCCTCTCTGGAACATTCCCCAGCTCTTGTAGTGTAGATATGATAGACCCACTGCAGTCACTGGAAGCAACACAGCAGCCAATAGCATAGGCACGATATCTTCCTTCATTTCTCTGACATACCCATACACGTATGCCATGGGGATCACCTCCAACACTCATGACAGCTACCTATAAAATAAAGATTACTCTTGTTTTTCCTTTTCCTTCTCTATGAAATACTTAAGACATTCCAACCTATCAGCAATGTTTTTTATCTCCATTTTCTTACCCTCGATTTCCACGACATTACCTATGGCACATTTCTTTGATGCCTTTGCCATTATTTCTAGTCTCTGTTCTAGCGCCTCGGGAGCCTCTTTTATTGATTTCCCTTCCTTACAGTATATTTCTATTTGTCTCTTGTTCAGAGTTCCTATCACGCCAGGAGACCAACAAAGCAGTGTCCCCTTCTTTGTTTTGTAGCACTTACAGGGGGTAGATTTGGCTACCTCTTCATCCACTACCCTACCATTCTCTATGTAGTCTCCGTATCTCATGTACATGTTTATGGTCTCTACGACCTTGTCTAGGTCGAGCAACTATGCTACCTCCTTCTCACAACCAGGAATATTATTATCACTACCAAGATGCCGACGAGTATCCATGGAAGGTTTGCCTTGATTTGTTCCATCATTTAGGTTCACCCCCTTATGAGGAGTATTAGGAACAACAACCCAGCTACAGCAGCTATTACATACCAATACTTCTTGCCATATTCTTTTATTTTCTCCCAGTCGATTCCTTCTAGTAATCCTTCCTCTGGTTTTTCCTCCTCTGGTGGCCCCTCCTCGTAGGGGAGGTAGGCTCTCCTCCTGATTGTGGTCGTAGGAGACGGTGGAGGTATTCCATACTCAGGTGTTATTCTGTCCCTCACCGCTCTTATCGGTGCTTTGGTGTCTATCTCCCCCTCATGAGTCGGAACTTCTCCCACCACCTTACGTTTTATCGCAGCTTCTCTTTCCCTATGATCTGGCATTATCATTCTTGGTCCCCCCTCCTCTGGAATTTCTTCTACAGGTGGTATCTCTTCAGGTGGCTCTACTATGGGAGGACTAATACCTTCTTCTGGTGGAATATACGGAGGCGGTGGTGGTGGCACTTCTTCGATAGGTATAGGTTCCTCCTCAATAGGGAATATTACTTTCCTTGGCTCTTCACGTGGTGGTCTCTCGACTGGTATAGGCTCTTCTGGTGGAATATACGGAGGCGGTGGTGGCACTTCTTCGACAGGAGGTGTAATCTTTCTGACTTTTTCAGCTTTTTCTTTTTCTTTTGCTAAACTAGGTTCTTCTGCTATTATTGGCGGTGGTGGAGGAGGAGCTTCAGGAGCAGTTCTGGATACAGACTTCCTAATTCTTCTTTCTACAACTTCATGAGTTGGCTCCTCGATAACAGGATGAGCAACTGTAGTGCTAACTCTGTCAATTCTCGGCTCAAGTGTGTCAATATCAACTGCTTCTTCTCCTTTTGGTTTGGGAGGAGGAGATACTCTAACTAAGTCCTCAGCTCCCCTTACTTTTCCTTTTTGCACTACTGGTTTCTCTTTAGCTTCTACTATCTCTTCCTCCTCTATTGGAGGATAGTAATGATTCATTCTCCCATCTATTGAACTCATTCTGCTACTTGCCACGTCTCCTGCTACCACTCCTGTATCCAATTCGGCCACCACCTAGGAGTAGAGTCAAACCACAAGATAAATATTCACTTTTTAGCTAAGAGGAGAATGATGAAAATCAATGCTATTCCTAGCCCAATCAGTAGCTTGTTATCTACTATGAATGCCAGTATCTTGTTGTCTGTCACATAGACTTTCTTGCCCTTAATCGTCGCTCTGGTGGGGTCTAGTGCAGGTATCACCCAAACCGAAAGTGCTCTCCACCCTTTCATTTCTGGAGGGATTTTCATTCTAAACTCGAAGCTCTTCTCTTCTCCTGAGTCCAAGAGATATGTTTGTTTGTCCTTCATACCATTTAGCTTTACAATTATTGCCACACTAGTTGGTATCCCGAGATTCTTGACTACCCCAGAGCAAACTACGTTTTCTTCACCTGCAATTAGTGATCCCTTCACGTCCAGACTCTCAAGTACTACATTCACATCTCTTATTGGAGCAGGTACTTTTTTCATCGCACCACCAGTCGCTCTCTTCTTCTTCCTCTCAGAAGCAAGAGCAGGATTAGTACTCCGACACCTATTATTATGTATGTCTTGTACTTCTTGAAGTAGTACTCCAGTTTGCCCAGTATGTCTTCTGGCTCCTCCTCTGGCTCTTCTTCCTCCTCTTCTTCATCACCAGGTGGTACCTGTCCCTCACCCGAGGGTATCGTGAATGTCTTGTAGTAGCATCCCGTGGTGAATTTACCGTACTGGGGATGGTTATATGTAACCTGAATGTCTATGAGCATGTTCCAGCAGTTATCCTCCATTGTCTTCTCTTCTAAGTCAAATCCTAGAACCACTTCTTCTACTTGCCCAGATGACATCCTCAGCACTTTAACTCCTCTGTCGTAATCAACGTATTTTTCCTCTCCAACTATTGCTTTGAGTGATATCTCTACCTCACAATTCGTGTTTGCTTTTACTTTCAATCTTACGAGCTCTGGATACTTACCAGGTTTCTTCGGAGAGTTATCTATTTCTTCAGAGAGTATCTCGATTACAGCTGGTATTATGTTGGAGCAGCCCCCAGAGAGTGCTCTGATCCCGTAGGACCTGCCGTATATCTTTCTTCTCATCTCTGAGACCTTCTGTCTGGTTGTCAGAACGTCCATCATCTACGCCACCTCCTCCTTCTGATCAGATAAACTATAGCGGAAACTATCATTAAGGCCAATACTATACCCACAAACAGTAATGTTGATGACAGTTTTATTCCATCCGAAGGTTTCTTCCCGTTTGGAGGTTTGATGTGTTTGTCCATCTTACAAATCACAGTCCCTTTGATGTCTGGTCTATATTTTATGAATATTGGAACTGCTCCTCCTTCGTAGCGTCCATTGTAATTGTATATGAAACCTACAACACTAATCCAGCCATCGTATTTGTTTGCAATTAGCTTCGGTAATAGTTCTTCCTTTCTCAGTTTCCTATTATAACAAAACTCCACGATGTCACCAGAGCTCACTCTTATTTTCTTTTTGTGAGACAGTCTCCAGTGTGTTGGTTCCTCTCCTCTTGCTATTTCAAATATATCTTCTGAATACTTCTTCCTGTATTGGGGATCGGAAATATATCTTGCAGGATCTGGCTCTAACACGAAGAATGTTACATTGGCAGATTGGAGTGCCTCGCCCTTGAGGTAAAAGACAGTAACCTCATCGCCTATGTTTCCGAATTTCATACCGAGCTCGATGCGCATAGTTCTAAATATCCCGAATTTACCGCCAGTATCTGGTGATTGCTTAGATCTAGCTGCAAACATCCTCATCGACACTTTTTCTCTTGTTGGAGTATCTAGAGTTATCCTGTTCATCTTTCACCCCTCTTCTCCTTGAATTTCTTGATGAGATATAACACAATTAACACCGCTGTAGGTAAAGCTATTATCATGGCAATTGTCTTCTTGTGCTTGGATATTATTTCTTTGAGGCTAGGGGATGGGCACTTGTCTGGTTCGAATGACTCTGAACTCGCTAGCATTACTGACCAGTTGGCTTCCTTTATCCACTTCCAGCCATCCTTGAAAACATGCACCTGAAGAGTTAAATCCCATCTGTTCTCATCGCACATTTCTTCTTTGGTTAGTTTCCCAGAAATACAGACACTCTTCGTCTCACCTGGTTCTAGTTCTACCTCTTTTTCACCAATAAGCACCTGGGTATCCTTGGTTGGTTTAACTATCACCGAGAACTTGTATCTGTTCTTAGTGTCATCTGTGTTAGTTATTTTAGCAGAGAATAAAGCTCCTGTTTTTCCAGGCCACCATGCCCTTGGGAGCCAGAGATGCTCGAATTTGATCGACATTAGATACCACCTCTCCTCTTCTTGAAGTAAATTATTGCAGCAATTACTCCGATGGCTATCCCAGCTAGCATCAAAGCCACAGTTTTAACCAATCCACTCCTTTCTGGTAACACTATCTTGAAGCTCACATCACCCGTCTGCACTGGGTTGCCATTCATGAGTGTATAGCATGCCAGTTTTCCCTTCAATGTCTTATTTGGCATCTTTATCGGAATCCTGACAGTAATTTCCTCAGAGGGGTATAGCAGAACCCTTGGAGTTTTGTATATAGGGGAATCGGTTTCTGTATCTATGACCTCCAAGTAGAAGTGTCCCTGTTCATCTCCAGTATTCACTACGTAGCAGGAGATCACTATTGTTGATCCAGGATATGCGAACTCTGGACACTTCAAATCCCTTATCTCGAAATTTGCAGGCATTCAAATCACCTCTTTAGCTTCAGGATTGCTATACCCAATAGTGCAGCTCCTGCGATGATTAATCCAATGTAGATTTTCTCTACCTCTCTGAATGTCGTTGGTCTCTTTTTGTACAGCTTATATGCAGGTATAGAAACCATTATTACTCCAGCAAGTGCCAGTGCTACTGGTAGCAACTTACCACCCTTGGACGGGGGCAGAAGCCCCTTTCTCCTAATTCTAAATGAGATTGCATGTATCAGGTTCCCATATCCATCCGTCAGTGTAAGCTGACCACTTAGTTCATCCAAGTCTTTCATCGGAAATTTTACTTCACATATTCTCCTCTCTGTTGGGGAAAGAATTTCATCTAGAACCTTGTACTGTTCGTTTGTCTCAAAGAATGTTATGTTGCCTATGACTCTCTTTACGTCGTATCCTTTGTTTATTAGATTAAATCTTATCGTGATTATTTCCCCTGGATTTGCCTCTTCTGGCCAGACCCTCACGTTGGTTACTTCCACGTTGATCAATCATCACACCTCAGTCCTTCTCCTCCTCCATCTCCTGTAGAAGAATACACTTCCCATTATGCCTGCCAGAACTATCAGGATCAGAAGTGCCATTCCAGTTACTGGCATTGTGCCCTCAGGCTCGACTATTTTCACAGTTACTGGTGGATGAAGTCTTAGACTGTATGGCACATCACTTCCTTCTCCGACGAATTTGAGGCTCAGTCCTAGTTCGCCAGTTGTTCCTATCACTCCACCATAGTACTTTACTTTGGCTTTTGTTTTTCCTTTCCTCCTACTGCCGACGGAGAGAGTGGCAATGGTCTCTTTATGACCGCTTGGAAGGCGATGGACAGCAGAACCATAGACTGTTATGTCCTCATCTGTTAGTACTTCGACATCGATTTCTCTTGAACCACCTATTGGAACCTCGATGATTGCAGGGATTCTGAGATATGGTGTCTTTCCCAAGTATGCGGTACTCCATACTGTCATCTTTCACCACCCCCTAGCCTACGGTGTTGTGTGTCAAACTATCTAATTAATATTCCCATCTCTGTCGAAAAGGTCCCATTCACCTCGACGAGAGTTTCTTTATAATCCCTATAGCAAATGCTAGTATCACGAGTAATATTATGTAGTCCTTGTATTTCTCTAGTAATCCTTCCCATCCTTCCTCATCTTCCTCCTCTTCCTCTTCTTCCTCCTCTTCCTCCTCTTCTTCCTCATCACTAGGTGGTTGTTCTTCAACTAATTTGGTCCAATCCCTGTCCTGTGATAAATCAGGAGTAAATTCATATACCTCTATGATGTAGTCCTTGTATTCTCCTTCTTCACTAAGAAACTGCTGACATATCTTCAATTTCACAGATGTCCCAGGGTCTGGTTTGATATACCCGACTTCAATAGTCTCTGTTCCGACCTTGAGAACTCCTTTCCGACGGGTTGTGTTCGCCCAGCAAATATCTTTTTGCGCAGGAGGTATCTCCGTGTATCCCTTGTGGACTCCAGAACCAAGGTTCGGAACTGGGTTTTTCTCTACTTTTTCCACCCCATTCTCTGTATAGTGCACCTCGACTCTCGCATACATTGGAACTGATTGATAATTCTTCAAAACTGTTCTTGTCATTATGTTGCCATACCAGACCTTGTAGTATGACTCTTCTTCAAGATTACAGTTTGCGAGACAACCTGATTTCTTCAAAGAATCAAAAGATAGTTCTACAGGAACTACATCATACCAAGCGTGTGGAGATGCATTGACGACGAGATTAAAGTGTATTTTGGATTTTTTCTTTACTTCTTCAACGTCTACAAAAAAACCGAGTGCAGATATGCTACCACATTTCCTGACAATTTCGTAAGGCCTTGGATGACAGCCAGGGGCTATGTAGGGCCACTCACCACTTTTAACCAACCGAACATCCCTCGTAGGATAATACATCTGAAAATCTACAGGTTGAACTGTGATATTAAATTGTAATGGTTTTCCTGAAGTATTACACATCTCTTTGACTACGGGTCTAATATAGAAGAAAGTTCCACATATATCACTGTCCACTTTGTACTTCGAGATCCTTACAGACATTTATACCCCCCTAGCGTCTGGAAATCATTACTATTGCTATGACCATTACCAAAAACGCAAGTATGACCCACTTCTTATGGAGAATCTCCTCTAGCTCTGAGATTATCTCGTCCAGCCATGTTGGTTCTTTTGGTGGTTTTCCAGTGCCATGGTCTCCGTTTGATGGTATTCCCTTAACAGGAATTGATACTTTCTTTCTGTCTACTTCTTCGTCGCTCATCATCCTTCTGTGTCTCTTCGCTACTACCTCTATTGTGACATGCTTCTTCCCAGACTCGGGCATAGGAACATAGAAGCGAAGACTGTAATCCTTTGATTTTTTCCCTCTAAGCTCTTTCGTTGAACTCTTGCCAAGCTCGTTGCCATTGTGCATCGCTACTACGTAGAAATCTCCATCGCAGTTCGTGGAATTATACAGAGTTACAGATATTGTAAAGTATTCTCCAACTGAAGGCACATACTCTGGCATAATTATGTTGGTTATCCTCGCCCTCGGAGTGCATCCAAACAGAAATGGGGTATACCCATACTTTTGAACCATCAGTGATGCTTTGTTCAATCCATCCACCTCATCAGTATATTAGTTCTCTTCTCACCACCTCTGGAGCTCCTCCGCCTATTCCACCTACACCTCTCCTCTTCATGAACATCCACAGTATTATTATCAGAGCTATCCCAGCAACTATTGCTATCACCAATGTCTTGTTCTCTTCTATCCAAGCCTTTATTTCCTCAAATTTTTCGCCTATATCCATCTGCATCACCCCTCCATGATTTCTTCAATTCTCTCATACTTGGGTTCTCTTCCTTTCAAGAGGAGAATTACCAAAATTAATGCACCAGCTATTGCCAAATAGTACCAATACTTCCCTATTAGTGAGAGTATTCCCTCGCCCTCCTCTTTCTCCTTCGTTTCTGCAACTACGTTGGAAGTAATTGTTCTGTAGGCATACGGTTCGCCGTATCCGTGTGGGGGTAGTGCTACTATCTCTATGTTTATGGTATCCCCTGGCTCGACGTATCTCGGAACCTGCACTTCTGCGGTGAATCTCTCAGCAGAACCTGGTGCAAGGACATACATCTTGTCGAAGAATTTGCCTAGTTGTATTATTCCTCTTTTCCTTGTTTGAGCGTTTGCAGCCAGAGCAACCCTAGTCTTAATGGATGAGTTGGAAATGTTCTGCACAGTTGCAGTTACTCTCACTACGCCAGCAGGGGGGACCTCTATGTTCCAATCGACTACGTTTATCACCACTAGTTGCGATGGCCCATGCGGTGGTTCATACGGTGGCTCTCTATCTATTGGTGGATAGCGCATAGGCAAGTCCTATCCCTCCAGCTATTGCAGATGCTACAGCTAAATACTTGTAAATGTTGTTTTGACTATCTATAAAATAAAGATTGTCGTTGGTGGGATGTGTGATTGGGAGAACTCCAAACTCGGAGTATATCGATGAAAATGGATTTGCGACTACTAACTTGTCAGATCCTGCTACGACAATCCCAACTGCCTCTTTATTTTTATTTAAGACGAGAGAGCCAGAATCACCGCCAGAAGCGAATGGTTGTCCTATCACTATCTGATTCTCCAAGGTTACTGTTCCATCTGGGTAATCAACCCTTATCTTTGCATCAACGTCTGTTATGTAATTCACAGTTACTCCTGTAGTTCTACCAGACTTGATTACTTTCTCTCCTATTCTTGGCTTGGCTATACCGCCGACCACGCCAATATCGAGTATTTTGTCATCGACAATATCTAGTTTAGTAGGTTTGACCAGAGCCGCATCCAGTTTGACGGGCTTATTCAAGGAAAGTTTTGACCACTTATGCAGATATCCTATTGTATCAGCACCCAGTTTCCCACCATCTATTGGTCCAGGTTGTAATACATGGTCACCTCTTCTGGCTCTTGGTATTTCCACGAAATCAGAATTCGCCGCGACGTGATTGCATGTGAGGATATATACACTATTTGTGCTCTTCTCAACCACCAAAGAACCAGAAGTGCCTGCTGTAACGTTCTTGTGGCCTATCGAAACTCCACCAGGCACAGGCCTCCATCTATCAGTCCTCTTCTTTCTAGTTGCCATTAGTGGGACTATTCTTCCCGTTGGAATTACTACAACCTTGTATCCAGCATATCTTTTTGGTATTTTTGGAGAAATAGATATGTCTCTAACATAGACACGGATGACTTTCTCTCCTATTTCACCGACGCCAGTACTTATACCAACGAATGCATCCCCGAACTGCTTCAGGTACTCCTCCAGCTCAGCTTTGGCCCTCGATATGCCGTCGTTGTTCAAATTAGCACCTCCAATGCTAAAGAATTGCACCGAGGATTAGGTTCACGAACATCATGACTATTACTAGGCCTATTATCAGTTCCATTACATTTCTCTCAAACCAACTCATATCTTCGTCTTTATCCTCTTCTTCTTTCAGTCTTGTCTCCTCAGCCCAAATGTTTAGATATGCATAAATTCTATGTGCTCTACCAATACCGACGTTTCTCCAATCTATCTCAAGTTTGTTTTTCCCAGATTTGACATACTTGGTAACATCAAAGTCTCCGCTGAACTCCCTCTTACTGCAGTTTGGGTCATAGTAAACTCTGAAGTTATTGAAGGATATTTCACAAACGCCCCCAGCACCCCAATCAGCATCATAATCAACGTGTAGAATAGCTTTCTTTAAGCCCTCAATATCGAGAGTAACCGATTCCTTGGCACTACCTTTTCTGTATGTGTCATTCATTATAACTACACTGTACTTCTTGTACTTCTCACCTAGAGGCTCTATTGATGGCTGATATGAGTAGAATCTGCTCATTCTTTCAGCTATTATAGGGTTCAATACCACACCCAAGCAGGTGTGCATCGAACTATAAAATAAAGATTGTCTATCTTTTCTCCTTTCTCTTTGTTATCATATCTCGGGCCATCAGACCAGCGACACCAGAAATTCCAGAAACCATAGATGGGAGCACTATTTTAGCCAAATCAATCATTTCTTCAGTGAATCCAGACTCCTGAAGCATTCTCAGGAGATACAGCCCAAGTATTGTTATGCAGATCATGGCAGTATGAGTTACCTGCACTTACACCACCCCTCTTTCAGAGTATTTTAGCACCTTTAAAGAATTTTGTTATTACTCTTTTGATACCAAACCCCACACATAGTGTTCCAGATTCAGCTGAGGCAAATGCAATCCCAACTGCATCCATTTCTGGAGTATAGATGGGTGACCCAGAGTCCCCAGGAAGTGTTATCACTTTGTTGTTGTATGAGATGCCAAAACATTTCTTCATCAGTACCGTTTGTTTTCCATAGTGAACCCACGTAGATAAATCTATATCTGTTATTATACCAGGGACTACCCCAGTGCTTCTCCCAGACTTTCTGACACTAACCCCAAGTTCTGGCTCTTTTACCCCACGTATTGGTTCTTTCTCCCCGCATATTATAGGATTCAGATCAACTACTGGAGTAGCTATGGCTACATCAACAGTATTATCACCCTTTATAGCACAAGAAGAGAATAATGGAAGTATCGAGATTCTCTTGGTATTTATTGTTACGAATTTGTGTAGTTCTGCCACGTAATTGAAAATTAAATTGTTTGGGTCATCCGAATAGCCAGGCTGAACTATCTTGTGTGATTTAGTCTTGTTCAGAGATGTCAGGAAAACGTGATGATTTCCCATTATGTATTTGCTCCCATTCCACTCTATAAAATATGAGAGAGTGCCTGTGGTGTATTTCCAGTTTCCGATGCTAATACCAGGTCTAATCGGTCTGATTGGTTTTCTATGTCGGTATTTGGACGGTATTGAGCCTACGGTAGCGAAGTATTTCACGTTTTTTATTTCGGTTTTTATACCCTCTATGCTAGACGGTATCGAGTGTTCTTTTATATCGTTAGGCACATGGAACCTTATTACTGGATCGTAGTCTTCTACTTCCCCTCTGTCGTTAGTTGGTAGGCCTATGCTTACCCCAATACCCCTTCTCAGATACCTATCTTCTATTTTCTTTTTTATTTTCATTAGTTCCTTCAAATCCATGGCATCACCCTAGGTTATCTGTTACAACCGAACCAGAAGAGGTATCATTTACATAGGCTCTATTACCATCACAAACGTGATTCGATCCACCCAGTGATATTTGAGAAGCTACATTTGAGTTAATGACGTCGTTAGAACAACTACTTCTAACCTGAATAGTGGATTCTGTTGCATTGGCAGAAATCGAAGAGTAATTAACATTGGACAGATCAATAGCCAGGGAGAAACCATTTATTGAGTTTTCGGAAATTGTACAATAGTCCAGATTCTCAACATATATTCCTGTTGAGCTTGTTGAGCTGCGTATGACGTTGGAAGACACCACTACTCCAGTTCCTCCGCTTGAGGCTACCTTGATGCCATAGGATGCTCCACTTTCCATGACGATGAGGTTTCCAACACACACCCCACTCTCAAGCGATATTCCAGTATCTCCAGCATTTACTGTGTTTGAATTTATCTTTGAGTCTTCCCCTGCGCTTATTCCAGTAGTGGATGCACCTATTGAATTATCACATATTGGCCCCGAATCTACTGATATGCCTACATTTACTCCATCAATGTTGTTCGAGAGCACTCTGGCACCCGCATCTGCTGAGACACCTATTCCAGATGATGAATTGTTCAAATGAATGGTGTTGCCAAATATTGATATACAATCTGCTTTTAGGAGGTATACTCCATACTGCATCGAATCTGCGGATGGATCAAATGGTGATATGCTGTTCAAATGAATTGTGACTAATTTCACATGGCGGTTGTTTGCAGTATCTCCATATACACATATTGCAGACCCTGATGGGTTATCGGAAAACATGTAATAATTCCCAGTTATTTCTAGGTTTATGTCCGTATGTCCAGTAAGTGTCTGCTCAGCCCATGTTAGAAAGTTCAACTGTTTTAGTGCTACATTATTCTTGATAACGACATTCTTGCAGGGCACACCCTCGAAATAGAATGCCCTTTCGCCACCATACATGTAATTGTCTGAAATCGATATGTTAGCAGTATTCTTATCAACGTATATCTGGAATGTTCCTGTACCCAAGCTATCATGGAAGAACATGTTCTCTGAGACGATAATTTCGTTGGAAGAAGAAATGTTCAGCACTCTGTTCGATGGTTGAATCATGTGTATCAAGTTGTTAATTACTTTCAATTTGCTTGAACTAGAGATGTTTATTCCATTCCCGCTACTGTTGCTGTATATTATGTTCCCAGAGATTTTCCCCTTATCAGCATTTGAGACAGATATACTACTTCCTTGGTTGCTCTTGTACATTATGTTGTCTGATACATCCACATACGCAGAAGACGACGGAGATACTTCAATTTCAATGTGTTGGTCTGTGGCTATCAGCATGTTGTTTGTGTATTTAATTCTCGTGGCACTTGTAGGTGCAGACAATTTACAGCCAATTCCAGCAACAATGTTATTCACGGCATACTCGGATGTTATTAGTGCCGTCCCATCTCCATTGGTAGCAGATATGAAATTATCTGCAAAATTGATAGAAGATGACAATGAGATGCTTACTGAAATAGATGAAGCTGAGTCAAACAGAAGTATGTTCTCTCTAAAGTTATCTATGGTGTTGGAGGCACTAAATCCAGCAGATGAAACAGTACCGCTTATCTCGTAGTAGAACAGATTGTCTGAAATCTCCTTCATTGATCCAGAAATGGAAATTGATGGATTATTTGTGGATGCGGTTATGTGGAAATAGTTTGAGCTCAGTCTCTCGACGTTTGATATGCTGATTTCTCCACTCGATACGTCATCCACATTGACCAATACCGCATTGTTTGAGAAATCCTTTGTGTCTATTATGGATATCTTGGTGGTGGAAGAACCCATATTAGATGTTGTTATTATGTTGGAAGAAGCAATACCGAAATCCGATATTACTTTACAGTAATTACCGATGGCTATGTTGTCGTCAACACCCCCGCAACCCTCTACGGTATGGCATCTATTACCTATAGCTATTCTGGCAGCAATCACTCCAGAGTATTTGTTGTTCGTTGTCTCGAACACGATATTACCCAATGCCATACCTATTACATCTTTACTTCCTGAGTGGGATGCTATGCTTATTACGGGGTATGATAAATCATCTGAATCAATGCTCACTATGTTATCAGATACCACCAAAACAGACTTTTCTGATGCGTCTATGTATACTCCCTTGTTTGCTGAGATTAAGTTCTTATCCACCACACACACTGCACCTGCTGTGAACATGCTGATATGCACTGTCTGGTCATTTACTGATGTGCCTGGAGTAAGTATGATGTGGTTGCCCGAGATAACACAAACTCTTGAGCAGGCTACATAAATTCCTTTTTCATTTGGCGGTACTCCTATTACGGATGATATGTTACCTTTACATTGTATGTAATTATTGATTATATAGCAACGCTCTGTTCTAGCAAGACCTGATGTACTTCCTACGGCTATTCCTCCATAGCCATCACTGTCGTCATCACCGACGTTTTCTATTCTGCAATTTTCTATGTAGAATGTGTGCATTATAGATCCGCCACTTCTGTGTAAATCTATTGCTAATTTCTTGAGATTCTTTATTGTGCATCTGTTTAGTATAACACTTCCAGCCTCTACACTGTATATACCCTCTATTTCCAAGGAATTGCCATTTATTTCCACATCTTCAGCGATGAGTGATGAACCACCTGTGAGTAGAATTACGGTATGGTCTGTGGTATTCGAGGTGTCATAGTTCTGAATTACAAATTTAATACCCTTGATGTATAACTTATCGCCTGAAGCACATGATAAGGCAGGAAGTTTCACTGATGCATCATTTATTTTTATAACAGCATTTTCACTTATCAAACCCTTCACAATACCTGAGGATATTTCAATTCTTTCTTCGTATGTACCATTAGCGATGAATATATAACACGAAGAATCAGGAGATAAATTGGATTCTGCCCAGTTAATTGCATCTTGGATTGATGTAAAGTGTCCATGATCGTCTTTTGAAACTATCAAAGTGTATGCGTATTTATCCCCAGCACCTAGTGGTATCCAGTCAGACCCATCATAGTATTTCAAAATATTTCCATCGATATACATGTGTCCTTTCTCAGGTGTAGATGGCTGGGTATCTCCCACCCTTATGTTTTCTGTTGAGTAAATCGAATTTCCTTTTATACCCTTGTAGCTGGTGCCAGCAGTATCAGTGGCTTCCCAAAAGTTGCCCGTTGAATCTCTCTTCATCACTATGTCAGTATCTATCAGGCGCTTGGATTTCTCTGCGTAGAATCCCTTATCACTAACATCCACGTTTGATGCTATCTTCTCCTTTGTAACTGCATCGTTTGCTATTTTGCTGGTAGTTACTGCTCCCGAGGCTATTTTGTCAGAGGATACTGCTCCCGAGGCTATCTTGGCTGAGGTCAGAGGATACTGCTCCCGAGGCTATCTTGGCTGAGGTGATTCCTCCGTTTTTCACTCGGACTATATCTCCAGAGATTTCCAGAGTAGTGTTATCGGTATTCACTTTGAGTGAGCCATCTGTATCCTGAACTAGACCTGCTCCAGCTACATCTGAGTTTATCTTCTCCTTTGTAACTGCATCGTTTGCTA
>NJEE01000040.1 GCA_002255045.1 Candidatus Bathyarchaeota archaeon ex4484_205
TAGTAAGTAGCTTCCATCCTTGTAATGTTTACACTGGCTGCTTCATCTCCCGCTTTAAAAATCCAATAATATTTGCCATTCTTTGAGGGTGTAATAGAGAAGCTGTTAACTCCCTTGGTGAGCGTTTTCGTAGTAACTGGTAGATTCGTTCCGCCACTGCTGGTTCCGCCACTGCTGTATACTACCATGAATTCCACAGAGCTATTTACATCGATTTCGAAGTTGACTTTGTACTCTTTCTTATTCTCCGGATATAGGAGATCTGAAATATTATAGACATTATTTGGACTTAATTCAAACTCCATCCTCCTTGATGTAGAGTGATATCTCAAATTTTTCACCGTCTGATTTGTCTGGCTTGTCACTACGGCTGTCTCCATGAAGTCCATGGTAAGCAATGGTGGTGAAAATATTATGACTAGAAGAGCACCTGTAATAGCCAGGATGAGATACATTTTTTCATTCATTCTATATCACTTCCCTTTCCCAATGGTATTATACCCTTCTCTCCAACCTTCATTAAAAATATTTTTGATGGCTCTATCGGAACCCTCTCTAAGATATATTCAACTACCTTCTTCTGTATATTTTTATCCAATTCTTCTTTTAAAATTACTTTTATTTTAAATACATCGCCAACTTTCATTTTTATTTTCAATTTTTTTCTGGCAATTTTGACTTCATCGGAATCAGCATAAAAAATAATCATTTCTCCAACTTCTCTATCTCCAACTTCTAATTTGTGCCTTTTTTCTCCACCTGCTTCTCCCTTATCACGAATTTCTGGTTTTATTCTTATCTCCATCTCCAACCCTCTCCTTCCTTCAGAATTCACCCATATTCCACCATTTCTCTTCTACATCCTTCTTTCTCCTTCTCCTCCTCTCCGCTTCATATATCATCACAGCTACCACATGACTACATCTTCCTCTAGTCTGGAAACCTTGACACGTACAGTGGAGCTTCCCTGCATTATTCCTCGCTACCGTATATATTCCATGATCCCCCACCACTTCATATCTATCATTATCCATCTTTACTACCCTGCCCTGTTTAACTAGCTTGAAAGCTTTCTGGCTCATCCTCTCTAATCCCAAGTTTCATTCCTCCAGGAATTTCCTCATCCTCTCCTCTGCCTTTTTTCTCATAAACTCATCGGTTAAGTTTAGTATCTCTTCCGGCTTAAATATTCCGATATCGGTTATAATGGCTGTAATGAGCTCCGGAGGGGTCACGTCAAAAGCAGGATTGAATATTCTGACCTCTCCACTTTCAGGTTCCCTCCCCACGATTCTTTCTGAGGGAGGCCACTCTTCCAAGGCATCTTTTGAAGTCTTTCCATTACTTTTTAGCCATCTTCCCAATAAGGTATAGGGTTGAGTGACCTCACTTATATTCCTCTCCTCTATCTCTATATCTCTCCCACTAGGAGTTGAAAGAGAAATTGTGGAGTAGCCTGTGGCGAAATAGAATTCAACATCGTAAAACTTAGCAACCTTCGCAATATCACTCGTACCCACCTTGTTTGCCACTGAACCATCCCGTGCCACTCTGTCTACCCCAACGATAACCTTATTCACACCTAACTTCTCCATCGCGATTGAAATCATGTTATCCGTCACGATTGTTGTAGGCACTCCAGTTCTCAAAAGTTCCCATACAGTTAATCTATATCCCTGACTCCTCGGACGGGTCTCCTTGGCAACTACCTTCAGCTCCACTCCCTCCACGTATGCCTCCTCAATCATCCCCAAAGCATGTCCCATTAATGTAGATGATAAACTACCGCCATTACAATGTGTCATAATTACATCTCCATCCTTCAATATTCTTCTTCCCTCCCTCCTTAGGAAAAAGTTGAGTACAAGATCCTCTGCCATCAAGTAATTTGCCTCCTCCCTTATGGCCTCAATTGCCTCTCTTCTTCCAGCCTCTTTATACACTGTTAAGCCCCTTTCGAGGCATCTCTCAACAGCCCAGGATAGTGGTGCTGCAGTGGGTCTCACATGTGAAATCTCATATGCTCTCTTCTTAAGTTCCTCCTCGAAGTCTATAGTCGAGAGTGCCGCCAAGAGGAGCGCATAAGCCCCTGTAACGCCAATCGCCTGGGATCCTCTAACTGTCATCTCCTTTATTCCCTTCCAAGCGGCATCCTTCCAATTCTTTGTTGTCCATACTGTCTCTTCAAATGGAAGCCTGTTCTGATCCAGTAAAATCAATTCTTCTCTCTCATGATCATACCACAAGGTTAAGGGGAGCGTTGTTTTGGGATGTTGAGGTAATCCGAGTTCTCCCTCCGTTAATCCCATCTTCTTAATGACTTTCTCCAGCAGAGTTTTCTCCATACTTTTTTCATCCTATTTCTCATAATCTAAATTTTTCCCTACTGTTTTACTGTCCTCTCTATTCAAGCTGTGTTTCACTTCATATTCTTTCTCATTTGGCATGTATCTTCCACTTAACTCCCGCCCATCACTGTACAAGGAGATTTATTGCGGTGAGCATTTGAATGCAGAGTTCAATATCTTTAAATCCTTCAGTCTAATCGTTATCCTGGACGCAGATTGACAAGATATAAAGTCGCTGTTATCGCAGGAGATGGAATAGGTCCAGAGGTTATTGGAGAGGGAGTCAAAGTTATCAATGCTGCAATTGAGAAGGTAAATCTCTCAATAGAATGGTGTCGTTATCCCTTCGGAGCTGACCATTATCTCTCTACTGGAGAACTTCTCACAGAGCATCATCTGAAAGAGTTGAAGGAGAAAGATGCAATATATTTCGGTGCAATAGGCGATCCACGTGTTAAGCCTGGCATTCTAGAGAAAGGCATTCTCCTAAAACTAAGATTCTATTTCGATCAATATGTTAATCTTCGTCCAGTCAAGCTTTATCCAGGCGTTGAGACTCCTCTAAAGAACAAAAGGCCAGAGGATATCGATTTTTATGTAGTTAGAGAGAACACGGAAGACTTCTATGTAGGACTGGGTGGACGAGCCAGTGCCCCAACTTCTAAAATGCTTGAGGTGAAATCTGGCTGTGCAAAGGGAAGTAAATATGCAATTGGGGTATCCCCCACATGTGAACAGGCATTTCAGATAGGGGTTGTTTCCCGAGAGGGATGCAGAAGAATTATCAAATTCGCCTTTGAATTCGCTGTAAAAAAGAATAGGAAGAGCGTCACATGTGTAGATAAGGCAAATGTATTAACTGAAGTATATGGTTTATGGAGAGAAGTTTTCGAAGAGGTGTCACGGGAGTATCCTACAATCGAGAAGAATTATGCCTTTGTAGATGCTATAACTATGTGGTTTGTGAAGAATCCAGAGAATTATGATGTAGTTGTTGCACCCAATATGTTTGGAGACATCATAACTGATCTCGGTGCCATGATTCAGGGTGGCCTCGGCTTTGCTGCTGGTGGGAACATAAATCCCGAAGGTATCTCCATGTTTGAACCGATTCATGGTTCCGCACCCAAATATAAAGGACTGAATGTCGCAAATCCCATAGCCTCCATTTTGGCTGGCATGATGATGCTGGAGGAGTTAGGCCGTAAGCATAGTGATAGTGATATGTTCGAAGCAGCAAAACTAATTGATAAAGCAGTAGAGATCGTTCTTAAAGAGGGTAAAGTTAGGACGAGAGATATGGGTGGATCCAATAAAACATATGAAATGGGTGACGCCATTGTTGAAGCGATTTCAAAACTCTAAAATAACTCGAGTTGCAGACATAGTTTAGAGATTAATGATCGTCAGCATAACAGTCATTCCAGTTGGAACCTCCTCTCCTTCCCTCTCTCAATATATAGCCAAACTTATTAAGATGTTCAGAGATGAAGGATATACCTTTAAGTTAACGGATACTGCCTCAATTTTTGAGATATCTGACTTCGAGGAACTCTCCTCCCTCCTCTCCAAGATCTATGATATCCTTTATGGTGAAGGCATAGATAGGGTGGTAACTGTTGTTACAATAGATGAGCGGAGAGACAAAGAGTTAAAGCTTGACAAAAAAATAGAAAGTGTTCTTCTTCATCTTGGAGAGTACCGAAAAGATGTCTCCTAGGATCTTTAAGGAGGGAGGTGAATCCAAACTTTCCTTTACTTATATACCCAAGAGGCTTCCTCATAGAGAGAGACAGAGAGAGGAACTTCTAAGTCTTCTGCTCCCTGTTGTGAAGTCACAATGCCGAATCAGTCGGGCGGTCTATCTATATGGTCCCTCGGGATCGGGGAAAACTGCTACAGTAAAGCTTGTCTTACGAGAATTACGTAATAGATATTCCTTCCTGAAATCGATATTTGTCAATTGTAGGTTTACTTCCACAGAATTCTCACTTTTTCAACAGATAGCTAAGAAACTGGTTCCCTCCTTTCCAACAAGAGGATACAGCAGTTTGGAACTTTTAGTCAATATATACGAGTACATAACTAAGAATGATATATGTCCAATAATAGTTCTCGACGAATTCGACGTCTTCATAAAGAGGAATGGTGTATCCTCCTTAAGGGATCTTTTAAAAATATATGAGTCAACCTCTGAAGGCCCATCCATAACTCTCATACTTATCACCATGGAGCCCCATACTTCACTAAATGCTCTACCAACTATCAGACTAAAGAACCAATTCAAAAAGTACAGTGTTGAAGACCTCTATGATATAGTTCTATATAGAGCTGAAGAGTCGTTTGTAGAAGGCGTCCTATCAGAGGAACTTGCATATCTGATCAGTAGGCTGGGCTATAAATTTGGTTATGGCTCTGCGAGATATTGCATAGAACTCCTCCAACATTCAGGCTATATTGCACTCTTCAGTGGTCTGGACTCCATAGAGTACTGGTGTGTGATCGAGGCATTCCGTAGAATGGAGCCTTCTATAGAACTGTTCGAACCTATCACGCCTCCGAAGGCTATTGAGGTATTGGAAAGTATATCCATGAATAGCACCAATAGAAATCCATATGTAGAAGTAAAGAAGCTCCTCAAAATTCTTCCCAACTATGACGATCTTCTCACCCTGCTGAAAAATATGGATAGAAGCGGGTATGTGGATTTAATGGAAACGAGAGGCGTAAAGTATGTCGCCTCACTTATACCTCCAAATATGTTGGAGGTGCTCAAGAGTGGAGCTAGCTGATCTCTTAGGTAGTCCCATCCGACTGAAAATTATATGTGCCCTTCACCTTTTTGGTCCGCAAACGATCTATCGATTGTGTAGGCATACAGGATCCTCTCGGCAGGTTGTTGTCAAGAATATTCGACTTCTGATCTCCGCTAACCTGGTTGAAGCTGTCTCTTATGGCTCCGTCACTCTCTATAAGCTTTCTAACTCCCCTCTTCTGAGGGATCTTGAACCTTTATTACTTCTCTGCCCAAAAATCCGACTTAAACTCCACTTCGAAAACAAGAAATAAATTATTCCTGCTGTAATAATGACTAATCCTAATACTAGAAGAATTACACGCAGTTTTTCTTCTTCGGCTGTGTTTATATAGCCACCGAATTCCCAGCCTATATATGTATAAAATATAGCTCTCGGGACTGTGCCTATGAATGTGGATATGAGAAATGTGGCCAATGACATCTTTGAAAGCCCAGACGCATAAGAGACTGCATCAAAGGGTATGAAGGGAAGCATTCTGCCTGCCGCAACTATCCAGGCTCCCCACTTCTCCACGTATTTATCAATTTTCATCAAAAGTTCATCTTCCACAAATCTTTCCACAATTGGCCTGCCAAAGAATACAGCTATATAGTAACAGAGTACCGCTCCTGCCATTAGCCCCATTGTGCCCACAAATGTTGCATCAACCCAGCCAAAGGTGTATCCTCCAAGTGCTAATATTGCCTCCGAAGGAATGGGTGACACAATCGACTGGAGTAAAAGAATGAGGAAAAATCCTATCATTCCAAGGATCTCTATGACCTTCCTTGAGAACTCTAGAGCCATTGCCACAAATTCAGGTCTCACATAGAATATACCAATCAATCCCACTATCAAAACTAATACCATAAACTTCCATGAGTCTTTACTCACCTTCATAAACCTCCAATATTCTTTTTATAGCCTTATATGGATCCTTCACTCCCCTAACAGCCCTCTCAAATGGGCATTCCTTCCCCTCTTTCAGTATACTCCTAACTAATCTGAGGGCTTCCCATCTTATTCTGTTTGCCTCCAATATCTTCACCCCTCTACTACTGATCACCCTCGAGTACACCTCCTCTGCATCCAGAGCTACAATGAGAAATGCTGCTGCAGCACCAATAACTCTATCCACAACAATTTCTCCTCTCACTTTTCCCAAGGCTTCAATAAGTGGTTTGAGCCCCTCCCCCACGCTTCTATATATCTCCTCATTATTTTTGGATAGAATTAATACACTGTCCTCCCCCAGCATCCTCAAATATTCATGGACATTTTTCAAACCTTATCTATTCTACTCCTTAATTTCTGTTATAACTATTCCCCTTACACAAAGTTTATTATGCCCATGAGGAGATTGAAGATAATATGTCCGTTAAACGTTCTGATGAGGTACGTAGGGAAATATCCCGCAGATATGAGAAGAGTCCTGAAGGATGGCACGTGATAAGTGGTTTAACAGACTTAGGTGATTATGAGATGGTAATTATGAGGGGTAATGAGGTCTGGATTCTGCGGGAGTGGCCCCTCAATCCCAATGAAAAAATTGGATTTGGCGCGCATTCTTCTCTCGATTCTCAGATAGTTCTTCCAGAGACTTTTCCATTTGGGGTGCGTCCAGTAGAAGAGGAGGAGGTAGAGTTGCTTGAGGAATATGCTGACGATGAGGAGATGTTTACCTCCATCCTATCGCATATTGCAAGAAGCAGACCGAGGAGATTTAGTGAAGTGACCACCCCTTTCCTCTTGCAGGGACCCATTATATCCGTCAGGAACCCAACATCTCTGCTATCCGCAAAATATAGGGAACTCTCCCGAAGGCTACGTCATGAAATAAATAAGGTGATTAAACAGAAATACCATTTCATTTTATCAGATTACGTCTAGATAACTTCACATTGTTCCTATAATTCTGTCCTTAATCCTCTCCATTTTCTCGATTATATGTGGATACATTGACGCAACGTTAACCTCCTCCTGAGGATCATCATCAAGCTTATAGAGTCTCGGCTCCAAATATCTTCCTCCAATAACTCTAGGCACATTCTTCGTTCTGTAAGTAACTATATAATTCCACTCCCTGTTTCGGATGCTAAGATATGAACAGTAAGCCGTAATTACATATTCATGTAATGATTCTGCCTCTCCCTCAACTAATTTCCACATATTTCTCCCATCCATCGCAGGCCTTTTCTCTACATTTAGAAGAGCCAGAAGTGTCGGTGTCAGATCATAGGACTGGACATATGCTGTGATCTCTCCCTTCTCACCGTTAGGCGTCCATATTACGAGAGGTATTCTCGTCTCGGGCTTTATGAGTTCATATGCCCTCTTATGAATTAACCCTTTCTCTCCCAGCAGAGTCCCATGATCTGATGTGAAAACTACCACAGTATTATTCCATAGTCCTAACTCATCTATCTTCTCAAATAATTTCCCAACCCATTTATCTACTAGTGTCACCTCACCTGCATATAACGCCCTTATCCTACGAACTTCATCCTCACTATAATAATCTACTGAACCGCCTGGCGCGAAGGAAAGATGCTCTGGTGGATTAGGAACCTCAAAACCCGGAGATACAATATACTCAACTCCTCCATATCCCTTGTTGTATATATCTGCATACTCCCTAGGAGGGTCCCAAGGTTCATGTGGATCAAAACAATCTACCCATAAAAAGAATGGCTTATTTCCAATATTATCTGAAAGCCACTTGCACGCTTTGTTCATAACTCTTGCAACGAAATACTCTTCTTCTTTCTTTCTTTCTCTCACATTTAGAAGATACTGCTCCAATGGATGTATCCTTCTCTCCCGTTTGAATGTCTTAAGATATCTCGCAGGATCTACTGTATCCCTAGGTCCAGTCACATAAGGGTCTGCCTCCTGTCCTCTTATAAATTCCCATGAGTCGAATCCCCTATGGAAGTTACCTGTAGGCTTAAAAAGGTGATACACATCTGTTATGAAGCCAGTAATATATCCATTGTCTTGTAGTATCTCTGAGATGGTTATCTCTTCCTCTTCTAGTGCATGCCATCCCGGCTGCCATCCAAGAGGATCTCCCTTATGTTCCACAATTCTCCATTTAGGAAAGAGTCGATTGCCAGTAAAGAAAACCCTCCTAGCAGGTATAGTAGGTAAACCCTCTGCATACGCCTCCTTAAATATCACACTCTTCTCCGCAAAGGTATCTAAGTTCGGCGTACGTATCCACTCGTTTCCATAACATCCTAAGAAGTCTGCCCTGAAAGTGTCGGCACATATAACAATAAGGTTCCACCGCTCCTCCATTAGGAATTACATATAATCTCAAGCATAAATAAGTGTCTTACTCGTCTCTAAGAACGAATCCAATCGGCATACGTCCACCGATACTCCTCATATTTGCCATCCAAAGTGTGTGAACTAACGCAGGACATAATAGCTCCTGTCGTTCCTTCAATGTGAATGTATGCGAAATCTGGTCTGTTCACATACTCTGCGGCGTGTGGAAGTGTTGGCGTCAGAATGCTTACATTATTTTCTAGCTTCGATATGAAGCCAGATTTCGGCTTATTAATAGGCTCACACAAGGAGAGTATAGGCAAATCATTTTGCATAAAGGATGTCTGAATGTTGATCAGAAAATAGCTGG
>NJEE01000100.1 GCA_002255045.1 Candidatus Bathyarchaeota archaeon ex4484_205
GTAGGGTCTATTGCCATCGCCATTGAGGGGAGCAGGACCACGAGCAAGGGGATTACTAGGTGACACCTCTTCATGGACATTCCTCCCGAGACCCTTGTTACGCAACATTATATATGTATTTCCTATGCAATACCATAATGATACATTAGGAGATTTCAGCTAGAACTCGCTCGAATATCTCCAAACCATTTTCTGCAGTTTCTTCGTCTATTACTAGAGGCGGAGCAAATCTAATTGAGGATATTCCTGCTGGAAGTAGTATTAGACCCTCTTTCAACGAGTTCAGTATGACTTCTTCTACTTCCTTTTTGGCAGGCTCCTTGCTCTCTCGATCCTTTACCAGCTCAACGCCAATCATTAATCCCAAGCCTCTAACGTCTCCAATTATCTCATATTTTTCCATCATTTCTCTTAGCCTGCTAATCATTAATTCTCCTACCTTCGCAGCGTTATCCACTAACTTCTCTTCCTCTATCACTTCTATAGTCGCTAGAGCAGCTGCAGCAGAGACGGGGTTTCCGCCGAAAGTGTTTCCATGGGTCCCAGGTGGCATGTCCATTATCTCCTCCCTGGATACACATGCACCCATGGGCAAACCAGAGGCCAGTGCTTTGGCAAGAGTGAGAACATCACCCACTATTCCGAAGTGCTCTGATGCAAACATCTTTCCAGTTCTCCCGAATCCGGATTGGACTTCGTCAACTATCAGGGGTATTGAGTACCTCTCACTTATACTCTGTATTTCGGACAGGAACTCCTTGGGGGGAACTATGTATCCCCCCTCTCCTTGTATTGGCTCTATTAGTATGGCAGATACGTCCTCAGGCAGAGAGAGGTGATTGAACACAACTTCTTCTATGTACTTAGCGCACCAAACGTCGCATTCTGGATACTCCAGCTTGTATCGACATCTGTAGCAATACGCGTATGGAACGTGAATTGCCTCGGGCATCACAGGAGAGAATGCGCTCCTCTGAATTGACTTTCCAGATGTTATTGCAAGAGAACCCATTGTTCTACCGTGGAATCCACCTATGAATCCGATTATCCTGCTTCTCTTTCTGTAGTTTCTAGTTATCTTAATCGCACACTCAACAGATTCAGTCCCAGAGTTCGTGAAGAACACCCTCTTCTTGAATTCGCCAGGCGTTATTTCCACTAGTTTCTCGGCCAGCTCTACTTGCAATGGATGATAGAAATCCGTACTGGCTATGTGGATTAGCTTCTCAACCTGTTTCTTGACAGCTTCCACGACCTTAGGATGACAATGCCCCGTATTTACCACGCCTATGCCAGAGGAGAAGTCTATGTATTCCTTCCCATCGACGTCCTTGACGATGGCCCCTCTACCTTCTATGGCCACCAGAGGAGACACTCTGGCTATGAACTTAGCCATAACTTTTTCGTCTCTTTCAATCCATTTTCTGCTCTCTTCACCAAGCGTCACTTGATCCACCTCTTTAGCAAATTTTCTTTGACCGAAAGGACCTTCTTCTCCACTTCCAAGTAATAGTTTCTCCCCTTGGAGATGGTGACAACTAATGGACCTAGGTCTTCTACCGAAAATACCCAAACCGCTTCTGGCATTCCGAGGTCTTCCCAATACACTCCCTTGACTCTCTTAACGGCCTGGGCTACTAGGACTCCAGCACCACCAGTTATAGAAAAGTACACGCACTTGTGCTTATTCATGGCTTCAGTGGTGCCACCATTCATTCCTCCTTTACCTATTATTCCCCTGACACCGAAGTATTCTATTACCTTCGGCTCTCATACAGTTCTATTGCCCTCTTGTGTGCTCGATCCCTTGCAGTATATATTTCTCCGCTCAGATACACTATATCACCGACTTCTAGCTTGTCTACATCCCCTTCAGATAAAGGGGTCTTCAATTTAAATTCACTCATGGGAGGACCCTCCTTACCCCGTCTTTCTCAATTAAAGCGTAACTCCTCCTAGCAGCCCAACATTGGAAGTTAATTGCCACCGGAAGCGTAGCCGTGTGGGTGCTGGCGAAGTCCATTCTAACACCCAAACACGTGAATTTTCCACCTAGCCCCATGGGTCCTATTCCAGTAGAGTTCACCATCTCCGCAATTTCTCTTTCTAGCTCCCTAATCCTCTCGTCATTGTGGTCTTCATTCAAAGGTCTTAGGAGAGACCTCTTCGCCAATTTCATGGCTAAGTCAGCTGTGCCCCCGATTCCTATTCCTATTATAGTTGGAGGACAAGGCTTGCCTCCAGCCTCTATCACTTTCTCTAGGACGAACTCCTTAATTCCATTTACACCCTTAGATGGAGACAACATCCCCAAGAAACTCATGTTCTCAGATCCAGCTCCTTTTGGCATGAAGGTAATTTCAAGAGAATCTCCATCCACTATTTCCACGTCGAAGTAGGGCATTTTTCTCCCGGAATTGTCTCCAGTGTTTTCTCTGCTCATGGGATCGACTACGTTGGGCCTCAAAGGAATCTCCTTAGTGCCTCTTCTCACCGAATTGACCAAAGCTGACTTTATCTCTTCAATTCCAACCGGAAACTCCTTACCCACTCGTAAGAAGAAGAGAGGAACTCCAGTGTCTTGACACATCGGTTTTCCACTTTTCTCAGCCATCTCAACGTTCTTAAGGATAGCTTCTAACTGGGTTCTCCCGATCTCACTTTCTTCTTCAGACAGAGCCCTCTTCAAAGACTCTTTCACGTCTTCAGGCAGTCTAGTGACAGCCCTCCTAAGCAATTCCACCCCTATTTCTTCTATTTCACTCAACTCCAAGGCGACCCCGAGTAGAGTCCTAAACTTATAACCTTTTATTCTTTCTCTGGAGGGGGATGGTCTTGAAACTCCATGAATATCAAGCCAAGGAGATCTTCGCTAGGGAAGGAATACCAGTTCCAATGGGGAGAATAGCCAGAAATCCCAGGGAAGCATTCGAGATATCCAGAGAAATTGGGAGTGAAGTGGTATTGAAGGCTCAGGTACTAGTAGGAGGCAGAGGAAAGGCTGGAGGAATACTCTTTTCCTCTTTGGAAGAAGTGGAAGAGAAATCCAGAAAGATATTCTCCACGGAAATAAAAGGCGAAAGACCAGAGTTAATCTTAGTGGAGGAAAGACTAAACTCTGTCAAGGAATTCTACTTGGGAATAACCTTCGATAGAAGTAGGGGAAGACCAGTAGTAATGACTTCCTCCGAGGGTGGAGTAGAAATAGAAGAAGTGGCCAGAAGGTCTCCGGAGAAGATAACCTGGGTGGAAGTGGACCCTCTAAAGGGAATCTATCCCTACATGATCAGGAAGTTATCTAGGCCTTTTCCAAAGGAGGTTAGGAAGGAAGCGCACGAGATAATAGCGAAATTGTACGAAATATTCGTGAAATACGATGCGGAACTAGCGGAAATAAATCCACTGATATACGATGGAAAGAAGCTAGTTGCTGCAGATGCAGTTCTAAACATAAATGACGACTCACTTTTCAGACAAAATTTCAAAAGAGAAGAAGAGGGAATAGAAGGAATAGCCAGTAGAGAGGGGTTTTCTTACGTCACACTCGATGGTGAGATAGCCATAATAGGGAACGGAGCTGGATTGACAATGGCAACGCTAGATGCTGTTGAAATGGAAGGAGGAAAAGCAGCTAATTTCTTGGACATAGGCGGAGGAGTCCCTCCAGAGGGGATGAAGAAAGCGTTAGAGATAGTATACATGAACGAGAAAGCTAAATTGGTACTTGTGAACGTATTTGGAGGAATAAACAGGTGTGACGAAATAGCCCAAGGTATAAGGATGTTCTTTGAGGAGAGAGGGGGGAAATTGGATAAACCTTTGGTAGTCAGATTAACCGGGACTAACGAGGAGGAAGGGAGGAGAATACTTGAGGAAATAGGTATAGAGGTGTACAAAGATCTTAGGGAGGCAGTTAAATCAGCTGTGAGGAGGGTCAAGAATGATACTAGTCTCTGAAAAGACTAAAGTTTTGGTCCAGGGGATAACTGGAAGACAGGGAAAATTCCATACCAGGTTGATGCTGGACTACGGAACTAAGATCGTGGCAGGAGTGACTCCCGGAAAAGGAGGAGAAATGGTACACGGAGTTCCAGTGTATGACAGCGTGGAGGAGGCTCTCTCGGAGCACGAAGTAGACGCTTCCGTGATATTCGTGCCGGCTCCGTTTGCCAAGGACGCGGTGGTTGAAGCAATAGACAATAGCATAGACTTCTTGGTAGTAATAACGGAACACATACCAATACACGATGTAGCTCAAATGAAGAGAATAGCGGAAATAGAAGGCTCTAGATTCATAGGACCGAACACTCCAGGAATAATAAGTCCAGGCAGAGCTAAGCTCGGAATAATGCCACATAGAATATTCAAACAAGGCAGTTCTGGGAATAGGAGGAGACCCAATAGTTGGGACTAACTTCATAGACGTTCTGGAAATGTTCGAAGAGGATCGAGAAACTAGAGCAGTAGTTCTAATAGGAGAGATAGGTGGAAAGGCAGAGGAAGAAGCCTCTTCATTCATAAAGGATGAGATGAGTAAGCCAGTAGTGGCCTACATAGCAGGGAGAACAGCACCTCCAGGAAAGAGAATGGGTCACGCTGGGGCAATAATCTCTGGAGGAATAGGGACAGCAGAAAGTAAAATTAAAGCTCTGAAGAAGGCAGGAGTAAATGTAGCCGAATTCCCTTGGGAGGTCGGCAGAATTCTCTCAGAGATAATTTGATCAGTATATGCTTTCGTCCTCGAATTCATTACCACATTTGGGACACCTGAATTGTACTTTGTTTTTACCCTCCTTCTTTATCCTAGTTTCTTCCCCGCACTTTGGGCAGAGAGGATATAACATTTGTGGAATTCCATCCTTAATGGCATATTTCAGACCACAGTCCGAAACTATGAGTCCCCCCTCTAGTCTAACCCCTTTCTTGCAGAAAGGACAAACTAGAATTCTCAGCAATTTCTCATCAATTTCATTCACTTTCGACTACCTCCTTTATTGCCTCCTTTATCTCGTCTATTAGTTCACTCTTCTCCTTGGAACCTATTATCATTCTTTTACCTATTAATATGGATGGAACAGCAACGATACCTAGTTCCTCTGCTATACTCAGGTGAGAAAACACCTCTATTGGTTTGAGTGTTACCTTTACTCCAATTTCCGTTGAGATTCTCTCCAGGTTCTCTTCTATGAACTCGTATACCTCCTCACAGGATTCACAGTCCGGGGTAAAGAAGAAGGTTATTTCTATTTCTCTTAAGACGTCGTTAGACACTCTCATCCCCCATTATTCTCTTTTTCCTCTCAATCATTCTCTTAAGTGTTTTCTCCAATTCTTCTCTTTCCACTTCCTTTATCCCACTAATTTCCTCTTCTACTTCTTCAATTTTTTGACCTTTAAGTTCCTCATCCCTTCTTTCATTCTCTTTTTTAACTCTCTTCAGTTTCCTCTCTAGGGCGAACAATATAGATAAAAGCAGTATCGCTACTGCTAGGAAAAGCAAGTATTTGTGAGGAAGCTCTCTGACTTTCTTCCTCGTACTTCATCGGAGGTAAAGACACTTCAACAGAATTCGATTTCAGTGAGTAACTTCTTCCTTTTTCGTCTTTGAAGGAGACAATAGCTGGCGGCAGAGAAACTGTTATCCCACCTTCCAGTATGCGAAGCTCGTACTCTATCTTTCCATTCAGTGATACCACTTATTATCTCAAATAAGCTTGGAGGATAAGAATCTGATAGATAAACATCACGAGCAATGTCTTTTCCAACGTTTTCTAAGTGTATGACTACTCTCAGATGTTCTTTAGATAATTCCGCAGTCTTTCTTATTTCCAACTCCGGGAGTTTCATTTCCGTAACCGAGAAGCCAAAGGGTCTAACGTCGAGTAGATGTGCACC
>NJEE01000101.1 GCA_002255045.1 Candidatus Bathyarchaeota archaeon ex4484_205
CCTCATCGATTTTAAGGGGGCTCTAATGCATTAAGAACGTTCTATAAAAGAATTGTGGAACTCCACTGGGAATACAAAGTCACTTATCTACGTACAACATTGACTCATGCAGGTAGCCTAACAATCTATCAGTTCTCTAAAAACGCAAACTATTTTAAAGGGGATGTGGAGAGGGGGTGGCGGAGTGGAGGATGATGAATGACGGAGCAATGATCCCAATATCCCTAGTTCTGATCCCTGTGTTGTTCTCCCTTTTAAACTTAGCAATTCCTAGCCATAAAGCTAGGAAAATCGTCACTTATATTGGAGGAGGAGTGATAGCCCTATTATCGTTTCTACTTTGGTTAAAAACTTACTGAGTATTTTGGTAGCTTACTTCCACACGGAAAGCACCTACTTCATAGTCGATAGGCTCTCGGCAGTAATGGCTCTAATAGTTGGAACGGTCGGATCGACAATAGCTGTGTATTCCACTAGATATATGGAAGAGGGAGAAGACCTCAATAGAGAGAATAGATTCCTATCGGTTATATTTCTCTTCCTAGGAGCGATGAATGCCCTAGTTTTCTCAGATAACCTGGAGTGGATATTTTTCTTCTACGAATGCACGACATTTACATCCTATTATCTGATAGGATACAGAAGAGACGAATTGAGCATTAGAAATTCTCTTTTAGCTCTGTGGATGAACCAGATAGGAGGAATAGCAATACTTCTCTCAGCAATTTCCTCTGCCTATATCCATGGAACAATTCTAGTCCAGGAGTTGATTAAAACAGGAGCTCTCTTGCCCATTTCTCTGATAGTCATAGGAGCCATGGTTAAGAGTGCCCAAGTTCCATTTCAGAGCTGGCTCCTTGGCGCAATGGTAGCACCTACCCCAGTTAGCGCCCTATTACACTCAAGCACTATGGTGAAGATAGGTCCCTATTTGGTATTTAGGGTCTCAGATGTAATGGATGGAACTACTCTAGGCTCTGTTGTTGCTTTGGCAGGAGCATTCACGTTCACTTCCGCCTTGGTCATGGCCTTATCTCAGATAGAATTCAAGAGGTTGCTGGCTTATTCCACAATAGCTAGCCTAGGAGCAATGATACTTTGTGGAGGAATAGGCACACCTCTGGCCATAACTGCTGGCATTACTCTCTTAGTCTTTCATGCTGTGTCCAAGGCTTTCCTCTTCTTGGAAGCTGGAATATCAGAGAAGGAGTTCCACGCGAAGACTCTAGAGGAACTATTCGGTCTGATAACCAAGGGACCAATTACAGCATGGATGATAACCTTCGGTGCTATTGCGATGGCTCTACCACCATTCGGAATGTTCATAGGAAAATGGATACTCATACAGGCAGCAGTTATTTCTAAGCAGTACCCCACTCTCTTTCTTCTAGTTTTCGGGAGTGCAGTGAGCGTGATAGTATACATGAAGTTGATAGGGAGAGTACTAGCAGGAAGAGAGACAGAGAGACCTCGTAAGTCTGAATCGCTCTCTCCGACGTATTTAATTACTACTTTGGTTTGCGTTATAGCCATAGCTATTTTAACTTTGTTCTATACTTCCTTTGCCAATTCCGTCATAGAAAAAGTCACAGAGGACATTATACATAAGTCTCTCATTGAATCGGGTATAAGGGAAAAAGGCCTCGGCCTAATATTAAATGCAGGGAGAATAGACTCGTGGCAGCTATTACTCCTTTTCTCTCTGGCATTTGCTCTTCCAATTCTAGGATACTTCCATACTTGGAGAAAAGCAGATCTAGTTTACGAATACACATGTGGAGAACCTATAGAACCAAACTTAGGAGCTTATTACTTCTTGGATAAGTTGAACGACGAGCACCTTAGCAGAATATTCAATCCAATAGCTTCAGTGTTTCTCCTCCTAATACTCCTAATGGGGGTGCTCTGATGGATTTCCTACTCCCAGCATCGCTATTGGTACTGTCTCCACTAATAGGAGGATTGTTAGAGGGAACATTCAGGAAGTTGAATGCTAGGATGCAGAATAGGGTAGGTCCACCGATAGTACAGCCCTTCTATGACCTCTTCAAGCTGCTACAAAAGAGACCAATTCTAATAAACAATTATCACGTAATCATGGCTTATGCACATCTTGTGGCAATGGTAATAGCCCTTGCCACTTTCTTGCTCGGAGGAGACTTCCTCCTAGTTATATTCTTCCATGGAATGAGCTTAGCCCTATTATCCATGGGAGCATACGGAGTCAGATCTTCTTACAGCCAAGTAGGGGCTACCAGGGAATTGTTACACATATTAGCTGTTGAACCAGTTTTGATAATGATTGCTGCAAACCTCTACCTGAACACAGGCACCTTCTTACTTTCAGAGATCTTTAATTCTAACTTCCTATTCAAGTCTATGCCCCTAGCATTTCTAGCTTTAGTTGCAGTACTACCTGCAAAACTCAAGAAATCCCCATTTGACGTGAGTGAAGCACATCAGGAGATAATAGGCGGCCCAGAGATAGAGTACAGTGGTCCATTCTATGCACCGATATATCTGGCTAAGTGGTTAGAAGAGGTGTTATCCGCCGGACTAATAGCTATGTTCTTCTTGGGAAATCCAGTAATAACTTTAATTGCTATTTCAGTTACTTTCACGTTTGTTCTAGCAGTTGATAATTCCACAGCCAGATTGAGTTACTGGGACATGGTGAAATACACTTGGGAAATCTCCATTCCCTTGGTTTTGGTTAATTTGGTCTTGAACTACGTAGGGGTGTTATAAATGAGCATATTCGCGTTGAGTAGGGTCAAGTCTCCTTGGATACTACATTACGACACAGGTGGTTGCAATGGATGTGACATAGAAATATTAGCGGTTTTAACTCCTAGATACGACGTAGAGAGATTCGGGATGATCAACAGAGGGAATCCAAAGCAAGCGGACGTTTTCTTAGTCACAGGCCCAGTTACTAAAAGATGTAGGGAGAGACTCATCAACTTGTACCTTCAGGTCCCAGAACCTAAAGTAGTGGTGGCAGTTGGGAGTTGTGCAAAGTAATACCAGTGGACGTTTATGTCCCGGGTTGCGCAGCTAGGCCTCACCAAATTATAGATGGAGTAGTCAAAGCACTGGAGATACTCTCTAAGAAGACTAAGGAGAACATAGAATTGCCGGAGTATATTAAAGAGAGATTCCCGTCTTTAAACGATAGGAGAAAAGTCTTGGAGGAGATGAGGAAAAGATGAAGGAGCTACCACCAGAGAAAGGCATAAGGAATTTCTCCGTGATTGAAACAACTCTGGAAAAGTACACTACATTGGAGTAGACGCCTATGACGATGGGAACAAAATGGAAATAAGATATTGGTTCCTGAAAAAAGAAAGTAACGTTGTTCTTTTAGTGAAGGAAATAGCAGATCTCTTCGGCATAAACATAGAGGGGAGAGTGGAGAACTTCTTCCTAACACCTGAAAGTCCGAGAGCTCCACTTAGGAGAGGTGATATCAAGGAGAAAGTATACACGACCATACCCTTTGGAAGCCAGCACGTGGCCTTACCAGAACCAATAAAATTCATTTTCGACACTGAGAACGAAATAGTTAAGGAAATCAAGTTCGACATTGCATACGTTCACAGAGGGATAGAAAAAGCCCTAACTACCATGTTCGACTTCAGGAAAGCTCCATACGTCGTAGGAAGGGTTTGCGGAATATGCTCTGCGGCTCACACTATACCTTGTGCAGTAGTGATGGAGAGAGCGATAGGCATAGACAGGGAGATACCAGACAGAGCTAAAGCAATAAGAATGATCGCCTTGGAGATAAATAGACTTCAGTCTCATTTTCTAATAAATGGACATTTGGCAGAGGTTTGCGGATACGAGAACGTCTTCATGCATATTTGGAGAGACAGGGAGATGATTATGGATTTAGCAGACATGTTATTCGGGAACAGAGTGCAATACGACGTAGTCTGTGTGGGCGGAGTCAATAGAGACATACCAAAGGACAAGGAGAGAGTTCTCCTAGATAAGCTCAATGAAATAGAGAAGAGTGTTGAATTCATGGAGAAGATATTCACAAAAGATAGGACTCTCGTATCTAGGCTCAAGGGACTTGGTGTAGTTTCTAAGGAAATGGCTTTAGAATATGGAATAGTTGGGCCTATGGCTAGAGCCTCGGGAGTGAAAACCGATTGCAGAGTGGATTCGAGATGGTCACGATGGAGGAAGGAGATAGCTTAGCGAGATGTCTAGTAAGAGTCAGAGAATGTTATGAAAGCATTAGGATAATTAGAGAAGCAATTAAATCTACAGAAGAAGGAGAGATATCAATCAAGGTCACTGCTAACCCGAAATATGAGGCTGTTTGTAGAAACGAAGCACCGAGAGGAGAGCTATTCTACTACGTGAAAGGGACTGGGGGTATAATGCCAGATAGGGTGCTGATGAGTTTCGATCCCTGTATCGCTTGTACTGGGAGGTGATCTCTTGCTTAAGATGTTCCTTACCTCTGTTTTGAACCTGTTCAGGAAGCCAGCAACTCATTTATATCCCTTCGAGCCTTATGAACCGTTTGAGGACTACAGAGGGAGAATAGTTTGGAACGAGGAGAAATGCACCTTTTGTATGAGATGTGAAATGGTATGCCCTCCAGGTGCAATAAAAATAATGATAATGGAGGACGACACCAAGAGATGGCTCTGGAACCCAGCACAATGCATATATTGCGGAGAATGTGTTAGGAACTGTCCATTTGGAGCTTTGACCCAAGAGAATCAGTATTCGCCTCCACTGGATAAGTCCAACAAGAGAGACTGGTCGGAGATAGAGAGAGAAGCAGAGAGACTCAAGCTTCTGTGGAGAGAGAGGCTAAGGAAGAAATCTCAAGCTAAGAAAAGTAGCTAAGGGGGAGAAACTAGAGCCTCTCCGAGAGAGATCCACTTCACTTTAACTCCACACTTCAATAGAGCTTCTCCTACCTTTTCAGGAGGTATTGCCTCGAATTTCTCTTTGATTTCATCAAGGGGCACGTCTTCCCCTTTAGATAGTTCCCTGAGCCTTTTGAGTATAGCTTCTCTCTTGATCAGACCAACCCCCTTGAGGAAAACGTATCCCATCTCCGAGATAGTGTCATTCATCATCTCTAGGATTGGTTCTAGCTCTTGAATCTCTTCTTCCTTGATCAAGTCTGTTTCAACCAGAGAGATCTTCTTCCCGAAGTAAACTTTCTTGAATGGTACGCTTGAGAATTCTCTCCTGAGTTTTTCATCTATCATTAGGATTAGGTTCCTCACACCACTCTTCCATAGTTTTATTAGTTTCTCACGTTTTCTCTTTATGTAACTCTTAGTCCAGAATCCGACAATCTCAAGAAATAGCTTCTCGGAAATAATCTCCGTACTTCCTCCTCTACTTTGCTATCAAACTTCACTTTTTCATCTATACTCCCAGGAATAGGAAATGACATGAGTTTTGGGAGACTCTCCAACGTAAGTCTTTTCCTCTTACCATATAACTCGAAATCCACCAAAAGCTTGCTGAATCCATTCTTTAGGACGTTCACTATTATGGGGCCAATTTCTCGCCCATACTTGCTCCTCTTGCCGAATAGCTCGTTTGGACCGAATATCTCTATTGAGATCAAGTCTCCTTCAGAGTTTATCTCAAATATTAGGCCTTTAATCCTGCAGAACTTGGCAACTTCCTTCACATCTGATCCAGAGAACTCTCCGAACACTTTAACTCTGTAGGAGTTCTTTAGGACAGTATCCAGTAAATGGAAGTTGTAACTGGATGCTACTTCCTCCCATTCAGGTCTTTTTTCAGCCCTTCTCATCAAGACTAGGTTCTTCTCGAAGTCGGACCAAGCTATTTTCTCAAGCTCTGATGGGCTTATTCCTAACTCTTCAGATACTCTGGAAATTACTCCCAGTCTTTCTTCCTCATTTGGAGCAAATCCCCTTTTCCCGAGTAATTTCACTATTCTCTTCCTAATCTCCACTGGATCTATTCCAATATTACGACGAATAGGTTCGAATGCATAGAACTCTCGCAAAAGGACGTTCTCTATTCCCTTACCTAACTTGTAGCCTAACGCATCTATAATTTGAGAAAAATCAGCTTCTTCTTTCCTTTTCAGTAGATTACGTTCCATCACAGATATGGCTAATTCTATTTCATCTCTCAAGCCCTCGTTTATGAAGCTCAATTCGACTCTTCCTCTAGAATAATTATAGGCCAAGAGGTTCATTGGGAGCGCCAATTCCTTCTCCTCCTAGCAGCAGTAGATACTTCAGCAGTTCTCCTGCTAACTACTTCGTATAGTATTGCTCTCTTACCGTCCATGGGTCTAAGAAGTCTCCCGAGTCTCTGGATGTATTGCCTTCTCTGACCAGAACCGCTTATTACTACACCAATTCTCGCTCCTTGGACGTCGAATCCCTCGTCTAATACCTTTCCAGATGCTATCTTAGTTATTTCCCCTTTGCTGAACCCCTCTAGTATGAATTCTCTCTCTTCCTTCCTAGTCCTGTGAGTGATAACCGGTATCAGGAACCTCTCCCCTATTTCCTCAACCAGAGAGGTGTACTCTGAGAATATTATTATTTGGTCTTTTTCGTGCTTCTTTAGTATCTTTTCTAATGCCCTGAGTTTTCCTTCAGCATTAAATACAATTTTCCTAGATTTTTGGTGAGCAATCAGTGCCTCTCTAGCCTTGACGTCTTTTCCACTTGCTAAAACTAGTTTTTCGAAATCTCTTCCACTCCTGAACTTAATATTCCTAGATCTAAGATAACTTAG
>NJEE01000011.1 GCA_002255045.1 Candidatus Bathyarchaeota archaeon ex4484_205
ATCCCCATCCCCTTGAGGAATTCCTCTATTTTCCTGAGCTCTGCAAGCAGTCTTAATCCTCTCTCTGTAAGAAAGTATCCTCCATCCTTCTCCTCTAGGAAACCCTTACTCTTCAATTCACTTAAATACTTCACAAGTCTATCATGGGAGAGGTTTGCTCTATACAATATTCTCGTCGGTCCGCAGCCTTCAGAGTTGTACACAGTCTCCAAAATGTCCTTCATTATCCTGATATTGCTTCTATATCTGCTGGACATTTTTACCTATCCTCTCAGCCCTCACAACAAGAAGAAGAAGGAGGATGAACCCTATCAGTCTTGGGAAGTTCTCAAGAATCGCCAAACCCCTCCAATAGGGGGTGAAAAGTGATAATAGATGTGAGAATGCTATTAGGGAGTATCCTGCAATAGCTATTTTCGCCTCCTTACCCACCCAGAGGGCAATATTCAGTACAATGTATGAAAGGAGGAAAATAGCTAGGGAGTGATAACTCACAAAGATTAGTAAAATACTTGTTAATGTTCTCTCCAGCTCTCTGCCCGAATAAATATAACTTAATGAGAAATATGCTACTAATGTAGAGAGGATGTATATTAAGTTGAAAATTGAGAGAGCAACTTCAAAGTATCTTGATATGTATGACATTATATTCAATCCTACACGTAAAATAGTTGCCAAACCTATGAGAAGGAAGGAGAGTTGAAGATACTTCAAAATTCTGTCTCTAGTTAATTTATACGCCTTCACGGAGAAGAAGGATATATACAGAGAGATTAGCCCGCTTAATGTTTCGAGAAATATGTCCAAAAGACTCATTACTGTATACATTGCTTATTAATAATTAATTATACCCTAACTTAATTATTTTAATAGGTTTATAAACGTCTTTTATTTTATTCTGTATTTCCAAATTTTCCAAAATCTGGATGCTGTTTTTTTAGAAATGTGTATCTCTCAATAATTTTATAAATTCTCTCATTCATTAACTTATGAATATAAATGGATAGAAATCTTAAGGAAACTTATTTGAAAAAAGTGAAAAGCGAGAGAAGTCTTCTAGAGAAAATAATGACTGTATTTCCTGGATATAGAGGATACCGTGAGAAGGAAATGTTAAGGGAGACTGATAAGCTGATTAGAGACGAGCTTATAAAGGAGCTGAAAGCAGCTAAAGAACAACTTTTTGACATTGAGAGAGATTTCATATCTGACAAGGACATGCGAACCGCCAAGAGAATTGAGAAACTTCTTATGCGGGTGGATACAATGACTGAGAAGATCCGACATGCCACCTATGGATATGCCCCCCGTCTTAACGTCATTGAAGTGAGGGAAAAACAGCTCCTCAAACTTATGGAGTTTGATGCAAATCTGGCAACTCTGATAACAGCTCTAAGGAATGAGATTGATAACTTTCCACCTGAGGATGATGGGAGAAAGAGTATTGTCTCCATAGGTCGAATTCTCAGGAAGTTGGAGCGGGAGTATGAAAAACGTGATAAGTACATGTTAGGACTTATGGAGTGAGAGGAAAATGAATGTTCCAAAAACAAACGTCATAGAATGGGTTGGGGCGGGTCCTGATGATATCCTCTGGATCTATCCCTATGAAGATATCCGATGGGGTTCAATGGTCATAGTGCATGAGTATGAAACCGCCATATTCATGCGTGACGGGAAGGTGTATGACGTACTTCCTCCAGGTAGACATACAGTCACCACCCAGAATATTCCTCTCCTCACCAAGGCCTTTAACCTCGTTATGGGTTATGGTGAAACCCCATTCAAAGCCACAATTGTATTTATCTCACTTAAGCAGTTCCGAGGAAAGTTTGGTGTTAACACACGCGTTAAACTGAGTCCAAAGGCGCTCTACATGACTGAACTCCAATCATATGGTGAGTATTGGTTCCGCGTTGAAGACCCTGTGCTCTTCCTCACACAGGTCGCAGGGGCAGTTCCCTCTTTAACATCCGCTGATGTAACTGAGTTCATTCGAGCCTTCTTCTCAGAGCTCTTAGTTCAGGAGCTCTCTAAGTACGCCGCTACAGAAGTATATGGAAAGCTTGAAGAGATCTCGAGAATTGTTAAGAGTGACGTCCTTCCTGAGGCCTTTAAACAAAGAGGTCTGGAGCTTATAGATATTAAGATCGCTGGTGTATCCTTACCTCTCCTGGAGAAGATGGAGGAGGAAGATCCAACTTATGGTCTTCCACTCTTGATAGCTATACAGAACGGAGAGGAAGATAAGGTCTTGGAGATGATAAAGGTCGTAGAATCGATGCGAGCCCTAGGCAAATCTCCTGGAGCAGGGGTGATGGGCGCCTTGTTTGCAATACCCCAAATATGGGGTGCTGGCCAGCAACCTGCTGCCCAACCTGCGTATGTAGGTGTTGCATCTCAACCTAGTCAGGCACAACCGAAGCCCTCAGTTGAGGAGAGGCTTCAACGCCTCAAGAAGCTATACGAGAAAGGTTTGATCACAGAGGAAGAGTACAAGGAGCGAAAGAAGGAGATCCTAAAGGAGATTTAGGTGAAAAGCTATGAGAAACATCTTCTTTCCACTAGTGATAGTTATCTTAATTCTCTCCCTTATACTATCAATATGGCTCACCCTCATTCAATCCATATCCCTTTTCATAGTTCTCTTAGGTCTTTTGTTGCTTGTTTCAGGTGCAAGCCACGAAGGAGGAACAGGTATTACTGGAATCCCATCAGCTGCTAAGGTTAGCATAGTGTGGGGATGTATTCTTCTCGGATTGGGAGGCGCCCTTTTCATCTCCTCCATAGTGCAGCTCCCTTGGCAGGTTCCTTTGGCAGTCTTCCTATTAGGTCTACTAGCAGCCATCTTGATATCCCTCAAGAAGTAGAAAGAGACTAGAAAATCTTTAAGAAACCTTCAGAATTCATAATCTGTGTCATGGTGAAATTCGGTATCTATCTGCCAACCTTCAGTAGGGAGATTACTTCACGTAAACTCTATGAGTTTAACCTGGAAGTGGCGAGGGAGGCTGAAAGGAATGGTCTGGATTGGCTATGGTCTGTAGACCACTTACATGCCTTCGACGCCATTGAACAGGTTGGTAGAAGTCTGGATATACTCGAATCGACCACCCTCATCTCTGCACTTGCTGCCGTAACTAACTTAGGTGTGGGTTTCTGCGTTCTTTGTCTTCCTTTCCGGAACCCTGCCTTAACTGCTAAGATAGCTGCCTCAATAGACCTAATCAGTAATGGGAAGTTTATATTGGGGGTGGGTGCCGGCTGGAGGAAGGAGGAGTTCCTCGGATACGGCTATGGGTGGTCAAAGTTCGGCGAGCGACTTGAAAAAACCAAGGAATCTATAGAAATAATAAAATTGATGTGGAGGGAGTCCATAGTATCCTACAATGGGAAATATTTCAATTTGCAAGGAGGAGAGCTCTGGCCCAAACCTCTTCAGAAACCTCATCCACCCATCTGGTTTGGTGGGGTGGGCCCCAAGGCCTTAACTCTCATGAAATATGTGGATGGGTGGCTTGCTCCTCCACTCCATCCAGAGGATTTTAGTGAGCGATTAGATTACATTACCGAATTAAGAGGGGGAGAGAAACCTCAGCTGGGTTATGAGTTCTATACTGCAATAGATGAGAATATGGAGAAGGCAATAGAGAAATCTAAACCATCTCTGGAGCGATGGTTTGGGAGAAGTATTGAAAGCATAATGACATTCGAGACTGGTGTGAAGTTGCCAGGAGGAATACGGGTGAGGTATGGAGCCACGGTAGGTGATCCTGAGAAGTGCATAGAGAGATTATCAGACTTCATTAAGAGAGGTGTAGAACACTTTATTCTACATTTCATGCCTCTGGAGGATACAATAAATGGTATAAAATTCTACGGTAAGTACGTCATTCCCTACATTAGAGATGAATTCAGGGACCTTCATGAAGAGTAGAAGAATGTTCAGAAACTAGAAGAGTGCATGTACCTCCAATTTCATCTCAGTGGCCAATCTTAGAATATCTCTCTTTACTCTCTGAAAATAATCTGTGTCCTGAAATGGGTTTCTCCTGATCTCTATTCCTATCTCCCTATAAAATTTCATCATCTTACTTAATAAACCAGGCTTACTCCTCAACTTATCCAGATAAATCCTCTCTACCCTCATTTCTTTAGCCATCTTCAATAGTCTGACAAAGTCTTCATGTGTATTTATATAGGGGATAATAGGGCCGATCATGAGGAATGTATCAACATTGCTCGGTGCATCTCCCAAGGTCTTCAGCCTCAAATATGGGTCTATAGCTCCCGGCTCTATCTTCTTCCACGCCTCATTTAAGGTTACTATGGTAGTTCCCACCTCATTTCCGGAATTGAGGGATAGAACATCATATACATCTCTTATCATTGCACTTTTCGTGAGAATAGTCACTTTGAAGCCGTTTTTAAGTAGAATTTCTACCACCTCCCCAAGATCTATTGGATATCTCTCTTGAAACGGGTCTGTAAGTGATGAGAGTATAACCCTACCTCTCTTCGTCTTCTCTATATCCCTCTCGAGGACTTTAGTGAGATTCTTTTTTACGTAGAGGTATCTTCCCCATTCTTCTCTAACTCCATAAATTTTTCTAGTGAGATATTCTGCATAGCAGTAAATACATCCATGAAGACACCCTATATAGGGATTTATAACGTAATCTGCCAGCCTTGATTTACCCAATACTCTCCTTACATCCACTTCCTTTATTTTGTACAATTCTTTCATCTATTTTTGTAGAATATCCAGAAATTCTAATGCATCACTATACATATATATGTTATTAAAGAGGATGTACGCAGTCTTCAAATTCATATTCTTTATGGCTCTTAGTATTTCATTATGCTCTTCTGGAGAGTAGTCGTAGCGATACATTCTCTTTCCTAAACCATGAAGCCTAAAATATCCTACTTCCCCTACATAGACCGGTCTATATTTGAGTGGGTCTACCACGTGAGGCACATCCAACTCCTTCAGCTTCATCCTTAAAAGCCGAGGAGCTTCATTTTTGTACCAGTCTTCTCCTCGGCTCTCATATACTGGCTGTATGCCTTTCTCAATAAATATTCCTAATATCTTCCCTACTTTCTCTATATTTGGTAAACTTGGTTTATAGGAGGCAGGGGTCTGCAAAAGAACTATTCTAGTCCTCAATTTCTTACAGATCTCTACAACCTTATCTATTGCTCGTGTGCTCTTCTCAGGATCCATTTTGTTCAAGTGCGTTATCTCTCTGTTTGCCTTTACTGTAAATTCAAAATCTTCCGGTGCCTCCCTCCTCCACTTCTCCATTAAAGTAAGTCTAGGATATTTATAGAATGTCGTATTTACTTCAACTAATCTGAAGTTACGGTAATATCTGCTTTTTCCCACCGGAAACCCACAGCATCCGACCTTGATCTCCATCCTGCCCATCATATATATTGTGATAGTCTCCTTTGATATAACGTATCCCGTAAAATTTTGCTGTTTCTGATCCACATTTTAAGTGGCGTCCTTGTTCTCTCAGAGATGTATAGAAATAATTCACCTACATTTCTCGGTTTGTATGGCTTCTCTTTTAGCGCTCTCCTAACATTCTCCCTCACCACCCACACCCCTACTGGAAGCACATATCCTTCTCTGGCCTCTCTCAGGATAAGTACTTGGGCCTGCCGTCCTCTCCTCATTAGATGTTCTGAGGTTGCCAGTCTTCCTGCATAATAACATCCCCCAATCTTCGCATAATCTGTTCTTCCCATTCTATCTTCATAGTCTCCTCCTATCTCGATACGTTCCCTGAATGGATTCCAAACTGTGTGGGGGTGCCATGCTTCCACCATCTCATACTTCCAATCTCCCGGTGCCAGAATTACTAGGAATATGTTTCCCATCTGTCTGGACTCGTATACTTCAATTTCATTTATAGAAGGATTATCCAGTATCTTTGAAATAAAACTCTTAGATAGATTTCCATCTACTGCCGTGATACTCCACCTTGTAGGAACAAATTTCCTCTTATTACCTATTCCCATTAAACCTGCACTCAAGACGCGTTGAATAGCTGAAACCTCCAACCCTCTGGAATACAAGTACTCCATCGCCTCAATTGCATGCAAATCTCTGTCATAATATACATACTCTATCCGTGAATCTGTTTTAGCCTCAACTTCGAGCCTTTTTACTCTCGCTATTGGTCCAAATGGTTGGGAATAAGGATCGAAAGTAATTCTCTTAATTATCCTTCCCCGTAGTTCTGCTTCTATAAGGATCGAAAGTAATTCTCTTAATTATCCTTCCCCGTAGTTCTGCTTCTGAGGTGACAGGATTCGAGGACATAGCCACAAGCTGGAGATCCTCTATCAATTTATTATTCTCTGATGCTTTATCAATCCTAACCCGGAAACTTCCTCTAATAAGTTGCATTCTGAGCTTGACAACTTCCTCCAGCGTTTTTCCTTTCCACTTCTCGGGTGTGTCCAATATTTTTGTGTCTCCTTCAAAGGGAGGTATCATGGGGCCAACATTTACAAGTGGATAGCCATATCTCCCTACAAAGAGAGCTGGTGGGGAACTACCCTGCAATATATCTCCTACCTTCTCTAAATTCAGTTCTTTAATGGTTTTATATCTAAGTAAAACTGGGCAAATCTTTCTGCCACAGAGATTCTTCACCCCTCTGCACTGTGTACATAGACATCCTGTTTTCACTTCTTCTAGTTAGAAGTTGTATCCTTCACTTTTTAACTTTATTAAATCCCATTAAACACTATCTATGTGGCGGATGAAGAAATAATCATTCCTGATTTATGATGCCCGACGGGCAGGCTGACGCCATTGGTGCTTATATCCTATTCCCATTAAACCTCATTGAAGATGAAATGTTAAAGAAGGTTATTGCGATTCCCATCCTACTGTTTGTATCCCTACCTTTATTGTTTTATCCTCCGAAGCTCTCAGCATCATCCTTCACAATATTGCCCAATCCCATAACTATAGTCTCTGGTTCTGTAATTCAGTTCTATGTGCAGGGAATCCCAAATCGACCGGGGGAAACTGACCGACAGTTGAAGATTATATGTAGCGGTGGCTCTCTCTCTAAAAGAAGTGTAGATGATCCAGCTGGGACAGTTATATTTAAGTATACAGCACCAAATGGAGAGGGAGATTTTTATGTCACAGCTGTATATTGTTATAAAAAAGATGGTCAATCCTACAATGAATCCGTGTCTTCACACGTACACGTGAATTATCCCTCGATTAAAGTAATAAGTAAATATGGCACATCTGATGGAGATGGGAGGTATCCAATTGGTACAAGAGTAAGGGTTTCTGTCACTCCAAATTATATAGAAGGGGATAGAGAACGTCACATACTCCAATATCTCGAAGTTACAGAATACAAATTCCGTTGGGAATCCAACAGATTCTGGCCTACCAATTCCTATCGAGTTGAAGGCAATGTTACATTCCTTACGATGAAGGCAGGGTCCTACTGGCGGGTTACAGCTATTTGGAGGAGCCAATTCCATGTAGAGATCCACTCAAAATATGGTGAAGTCTTCCTTAATGGTCAGCCCTTCACATCAGGATGGTTAAATGAGGGAACTACCTTAAACTTCTCAATATCTCCCACATCTATTATGAATAATGCCTCTCGAGTTGTATTCCAGGGATGGGAACCACAGGTAGATGTTGTGACATCTCCTCTATCCATTAATGCAGTATGGCTGGAGGAGTATTATCTGAGTGTTGTATCTGAGTATGGCCATGTAGAAGGTGCAGGTTGGTATCGGAAGGGTTCTGTGGCCAATATTCGTCTTTATCCAACCTTCATAAATCTATCTAAAGATGTGAGATGTCGATTCCTATGTTGGAGTGATGGTTACAGAAATCCAAATAGAACCATTTTGGTGGACTCACCTAAAGTTCTTACAGCCTTATGGAAAAAACTCTACTACGTGAAAGTTTCCAGCAAATATGGGAACGCCACCGGAACTGGATGGTACGAAGAGGGCTCTATAGTCACTCCAAAATTAGATATATCTGAATTTGTGAAAGAGGATGGTACGAAGATAGTCTTTAAGGGCTGGCACTCATCCACAGGCAGTTTCAACGTCACATCACCCATGACTATATATGCTATATGGAAACCTGAAGGAGAATATGGTAATGACCCTCCTCCACAGGAGGGTCATAGAGAAGAAAACGGCTTAAAATGCATATGGCTCACTCACCCAAAAATTATAGTTGTTCATCAAAATGAAATCAAGCACATCTCTATCTATATTAAATCCAATGAGAATATTACGTCCTTCTCCAATTTTGTATTCAATTTTAAAGCTAGTGGCGGAGAGATCCTTAAATGGACCCTCAACGGCACAACTATTAAAATAACCTATAAAGCCCCAGAAGCCAACGGCTCCTACATCCTCAGTGTGAGAGGCTCTGCCAAGGGTTATAAAGATATTTACTCAATCATGAGAATAAAAGTGATAGGAAACCTTGATAACACATCCAATTCTGATCCAGTCCTTGTATATATTACCGTATACTCCCCCGCGAAAGCCGCATATGGCAATTATACAGTTCCCAAGGGAGAGCCATCTCTGATAACCGTATACTCAACTGAAGTCCCATTTAATGAAACCCACATGTGGCACTTCATTGGATGGAAGGGATATGGAAACGGATCATATACGGGCACAAATGTAACCGCCTGGATTACACCTTATGAAAATATTACCGAATACGCTCTCTGGAAATTATGTGAGGAGGTAAATACGTCTCCCTCTAAAGATGAAGTTGCCTCTCTTATCATTAATCAATCCTCCTTCCCTCTAATCCTAATATTAAAAGGGAGGGAAAAAGCAGAGTTGAGTATATCAACAGAAGAAGGCGAGTATAAAGTCAATATAGAAAAAATAAGAACAATCTCGCTGAAAAACGGATCACATGTATCTATAAAACCATCAATTAAGGATGTACCTGAGCTTCTTTCAATAAATGGGACAAGTAATCTCAAGAACTTCTCATTCCAATTAACTAAACCCTCTTATGTTATAATAGAATACAAGCCTGATAACTACCCTCTTCTACAACTTTGGTTCCCATTAATTGCTCTGATACCAATATCCATATTCTATTTTCTTTTTACAAGAAGATGCCGTAAGGAATATAGGCTTGAAAGAAGATTCCTTGATTCCCTTACTCTCCCCCCGCCAGTCTATTCTCTCCTGACACAGCAATTGAGGGATGGTCTTCTCAAACTTGAGGAGAAATATCAATCGACAAATGACGAATAGCGATAACCATTTAAATAACTCCAAGTTAAAAACCTAACAATAGACATTGAGAAAATCCCTCACTTCACTCTTTATCATAATCTTATTTACTCTTTTTGGGGTATATACTACTTATATTTCTACACCTGTCCGTGGGGAAACCCCAAAATACAGTCTATACGAATTTATTAAGGCTGATTTCAATGGAGATCTATCTATTTCTACACCCTATGGTGTAGAGAGCTTCTCCTCAAGTGGAACCGTCTCCTATACTTCCGGAGTCTCCAACAGAGCTGCAAACTTGACAGGCACCATCATAAGTAAAGATTGGCCGGATCTAGCTGGTCCACTTTATCTCTCATTCTACTTCCGGATAGAAAAACAAAAAAGTTCGCTGATGAAGATTGCTGAAATTCATTTCTCAGGTTCCTCAGTAAAGGTCATGATATATAGAGACAATGAGACCAAAAAGGCGGTCTTTAACATCCTCTCTGTATATTACTCCTCCAGTGTTATAATAGGGGATTCATGGGTCCATTGCAAGGTTGTTCTTGAACCACTAAGCTCCAAAGTACTCATTTATATAAATAATAACATCGCTGCGAGCAGCTCTCTCCTAGAGTTTCCTGATCCAGGTTTAAAGGTCTTCTTCGGGTCCATGGGTGATAATGTACTCCTCATAGATGAGTTTAAAGTTACTTTATCTCCCGTAGTGGAGGTTGTGGGATATATTATTCCTCGAGGTGCACCTATTGAGCTACGAGGAAAACAATTCCTTCCCTATAGAACTCTAGACATATCCATTATAAATGAGGCCAATGAATTGAAGGTCTGTAGTTTTAAGGTTGATTGTAATGGTAGAGGTCTCTTTACCTATACTATTCCATCCTCTGATAATTTCACGTATGGCCTTTATAGGATTGAAGTGATATCAGACGATCTGGATTTACATACATATTTTGGAGTATGGGGTCCAGAAAGCGATGTGGTGGAGAAGACTGCAGAGGTAACTGTGAGAGGTGGAGGTCTGAACCGAGAGTCTAGGATAACCTATGAAATTCGCTCATCAGAAGGTTCAATTCTTCTCAGATCGTTCACAGTATCAAATAGTAGAGGAGACTTTCTGTTCACCTTCTCTATCCCTGCAAAATATCCATCAGGGATTTACACTATAAAAATCAGCACGACTAGTGGAACTATAGCCTCACCTAAAGAGAGAATAGAGAGCTCATACTCCATAAATGTAGTTAATGCTAGTTTACGTCTCTATATAGAAGGCCCAAAGGAGGTATATACCCGTGGGGACAATCTCTCCCTGCTTACAATAGTTAAATATCCTAATGGAAGCATATGTCTTTCCCAACCCAAAATAGACTTCATAATCCTACCTGACGGCCGTATAGACACCAGAAATGAAACCCTCAAACCATCTGGAATAGGTAGATGGCATTATTCGTATCCCTTTGATATGACCTCTCCCCTCGGTGAGTACAGATTCCACCTCTCCGTGGAAGATGATTATGGTAACAAAGGCATATATGAACTCTCGGTTAGACTTATTGCCCTCACCCTAAATGTAAATGTAAAGGGCATCAAGGAATCGTATCTCCTTACTGAGACCGTGAACCTAGAACTTAACTTAACGTATCCTAGTAGTGAACAGGTCTCGGCAGCCAATCTCTCCTTGCTCTTTATATGTAGAGGTATTTTGGTGCAGAAGGTAGATTGGCTTTATAGATACTCGGAGAGAGATTATTCCTTCCTCCTAACTCCCGATATGCCTACCGGACCCTGGGAGCTTCAAATCAATGGTTCGGACCAATTTGGGAATCTCTTGATATATAACACAAGTTTTTCAGTCAGGAGTGTTAATATCTCTCTCTCCACGTCCACCTTGTGCGAGGAATATGTGAGAGGTGATATCTTTGAAGTCACAATATATCCAAGTTATGTCACTGGTTATCCAATAGACGTCTCTAACCTTTATGTCTCTGCAGTTCTAACAATTGGTGATGAAGACCATCTTTTGAGAAGCAGTATTCACGATGGCGGGATACTTCTCTCTCTGGATATTCCGAAAGATTCCCCCGAAGGTGAGGCGACATTGAGAATACACATCTCAGATCCATATGGGAATTCAGGTGGGGTACTGCTCAAATTCTGGATAACCTCTTCAACCCTATCTATAGAGCTAAATATCTCCAAGACCCATCTGCAGCTTGGTTTTGACTCAATAAATGTTACTGTTCAGGCAGTATATCCTGACGGATCCCCTCTGACGCCTGACGATGGTGAGGTAATTCTAAATATAATTAGTGGAGGTTCTATAATATCCTCTCATATTATGGCCTATAATGGAAGAGTCTGGACTATTCTATATTCACCTGACTTAACCTCTCCTTCCGGAGTCTACATACTGAATGTGACAGCAACAGACTTATGGGGGAATAGCGGATATAGTAGCGTGAGAATAACTGTCTCTCAATTTCTTCTATTCCTTTCTGTAGGGATAATCTTCTCCTCCATCGCAATCTTGATTGTTGCAATTGTGAAACATAGAGGTGGTTAATTGCCCAGAAAGAGCTCCAAATGCACTACCCTCCTTCTGAAATCTGGTAGGGTTCCCGCAACGGTTGATGAGCTATTTGAAAGAGTATTCTGGAAAAGCATAACCCTAGCCACAGAGGCAAAGATATTCTTCCTGAAACTCATTGAAATGGAGCCAGATGGCTTTCCAGTATCGAGGTGGAAGGAATGGACCGAAAGGAGAAAGCTCTCAACAGGCAGCTTCTATAACATGCTTCATGGCTTGGAGGGAGCAGGCTTCATTGAGAAGAGAGAGGGTGCATGGCATGTAAGTAGAGGTTTCCTCAGAGAGCTTGAACAGATGGTAATCCTCTATACCTCTCTAACAGGCTATGAACATCGGCTGAAATAATAATATCAGAATCCTGTCCCAAAGTTCCCAACTACAAAGTAAGCTATGGCTAGAAGTATGCTTTTAATCCAACTATTCTGGCATACGAACTTGCTATAGATCACCACTAAAGCTACCATCCAGCCCGTCCATATATATACAGAGAAATTTCTGAATATTCCATATGCTGTCTCTCTAACATTCTGTATGAAATAGTTCACGTAAGGCAACTGTGTGATTTGGAGAGTTGCATTGATCTTCTCCGTCTCACCATCATCCTCAATGAATATCTCAAATGGCCTTGTCATATTCACCGTCTCCATAATCACCAAACCAGAATCCAGATTGAATGTCCATCTCAATTCGTTACCCTCAGCTACAGAGGTAGAGAAAGTTATGTTCCCAGGTATTTTGAAAGTGTCATTTAGAAACTTCGTATAATTGGTTCTGCCATTAGTTAAAGTGGCATTTAACACCACTTGGACATCTACCTCGTCATCTATATGCCTCATCCCATCAACTTCAACTATCTTTATGTCGTGAGGTATCTCAAAGTATGCTGTGAGAGAACCCTCTATTCCATATTCTCCTATGCTTCCCTCAAATCTCGACATATAGAGAGTTACTAAAGGAGTATCTACCTGTGGTACTGTAAATAAAAGCACAATAGACCCCAATAGGAGAACAGCCTTCAAGGAATATATGTAGAAGGCTGCTGAGACACAAGCCTTAACACTTGGATTTTCCTTCGACATCATTGATGCTATCACGATAACTGCGAGAAGCGTCAATAATGGAACTATCATGAGAAATGCCTCCATCGCCATAAATCTGACACTAAGATATTCTATGAAACTCCTATGGCTTTGGCTGAGAATCTCATTAGGTATATACATTTTCCCTAACAGCAACTTCTCTGAAAACATCATAAACGCAAGGGGGATCAGGAAGCTAGGTACGCTGATCCAGAGATCTGGATTTACATATACCTCATTCAATACATCAATTGGTTTGCTGAACATCCTCAGAAATCTCTGTGTAACCAGGCCTAATCCAGAAGGTTCCTCACTCATTTCTTCACCTTCCTTCTTCTCTTCCTCTCAATTACTAACTTTCTTCTCTCTATCTTTACCAGAAGTATGTCATCTTTATTGAATGGAAACTTAGGATCTTCCACCAACTTCTTAGGAAGATAAATACTGTATGTTTCATATTCTTTACCCTTGTTTTTCTTCCTTGCCACAACGATCTTAGTCTCCGCTATCTCCATCTTGTCAATCAATCTTCCTCACACTACATAAATATTATTACGAAGATCCTTCTACATCACTTTATCCATGCCTAGAAGAGTGGTGAAGAACAGAAGAACCTTAATAAGGAGCATGTCGAACCCTGAAGTCGCCCGCCATCTGCTTGACATAATCGAATGCGCCATCGCCTCTGTAGATCCATACAAATCTGTCAGAAATAGAATAAAACGTAGTAGCAACCTTCTATCCTTCAATCATTACAATCTACGACTTGATAAATTCAATGAAATCCTCGTCATAGGTTTCGGGAAGGCTTCAGGAAAGATGGCGGAAGCCATAGAGAAGATATTTAGAGGCTTCCCATTGAGAGGTGTTATTAGTGTTCCTGCTGGCTCTGCTTCCTCCCTCAAACTTAAGAGAATAGAAACAGTTGAGGCTGAACATCCTCTCCCCGGAGAGGGAAGTCTAACCGCCGGGGAGAAAATACTCCAGTTAGCTAAGGATGTAGATAGACGTACGTTTGTAATTGCCCTAATATCTGGAGGAGGTTCTTCTCTTGCTGTTGCCCCAAGACCTCCACTCACACTTGAAGACCTCATTAAAACAAATAAAATTCTACTAAGATGTGGTGCAGATATAAAGGAGATAAACACCATACGGAAGCATATCTCACTCATAAAGGGTGGAAATCTAGCCTCTCAGCTCTATCCCTCCACAGTTCTGAACATCTTGGTCTCGGATGTTCCAGGAGATCGTTTAGACACCATCGCCTCCGGCCCTCTTGTACCTGACGAAACAACGTTTCATGACACATTTCACATACTCAGAAAGTATAGGCTTTACACAAAGCTCCCGACAAATGTAGTGAAACTGATCGAGTCGGGTGTCGTAGGAAATATCCCTGAAACTCCCAAGGAAGGGGATAAAGTATTCAAGAAAGTGAAGAATGTTATTATCGCCAGCAATAGGATTGCTGTAGAGGCATCCTATCAAGAGGCTAAGAAACTAGGGTACAAGCCACTCATCATCTCTACAGTCGTGGAGGGTGAAGCACGGGAAGTGGCCAAAATGATAGTCTCCATAGGTAAGGAGGTCTTAAACTCAAATAGACCTGTCAGAAAACCTGCCATACTCCTCTTCGGTGGTGAGACAACAGTTAGTGTGAAGGGGAAGGGGAAAGGTGGGAGAAATCAGGAAATGGCTCTTCAGGCAGCTATATCCCTAAGAGACGTCTCAAATATGATGTTCCTGGCTATAGGTACTGATGGAATTGATGGAGTTACAGATGTTGCAGGTGGTATGGTGGACACTGTGACCTACAGAAAGATGGTCTCATTTGGAATAGACCCTATAGAGTATCTTCTAGATAACAACAGCTATGAGGCACTTAGAAAAGTGAATAGTATAATATATACTGGTCCCACAGGGACCAATGTGAACGATATCTATATCCTCGCCGTGTACTAACTTATCCAACCGAACTCTCTCTCAAAGATTTCATTATTTAATTTTTCATATTTATCTATCGAACCCACATCATACCAAAACTCCTCTGTCACGTATCCATATACCTTCATATCCTTCTCTATCATCCATGGGATGATATTTCCCATGAGATCCAAGCCATCTCTGAAATATTCTTGATATACCCTTCCTAAGGCATCAATAGAGAACCAAAGTATTCCAATGCTCACTGGCTTCCCCAATTCTGGCTTCTCAGCGAACCCCCTCAAGATGTTATTCCTATCCAACTCTGCCACTCCAATAGGTAAGGGATATCTCGCTGAAAGTGCGAGAGTTACATCTGCTTTCCAACTTCGGTGTTTCTCATACATCTTCCTGAGAGATATCGCTGTCAATATATCACCATAATGTATTAAGATGTTATTATATCTGTCAAAAACGCCATCTTTAAATGCAAGTAGCAATTGTGTCCCAATTCCTCGGAATCCCTCTACATCTCTCCGGTATGATATAGATACTCCAAACCTCCTTCCATCATCAAAGTAATTTCTTATCTGGCTTCCCCGATAGCCTACCATAAAGACAATATTCTTTATGTCGTTTCTACACATATTGCGTACAATGTATTCAAGTATAGGCTTCTCATTTGGACCCACAGGTATCATCACCTTCTGTATATAATATGTTAAGGGTCTAAACCTGGTTCCTTCACCACCGCAGAATACTACGCCAATGCTATCCAACTCTATACTTCAGTTTCGAAATCAACTATTTAATATCTTTCAAAGAGTTTCTACCTCCCTCATATAATATTCTAATATTTTCATTATAGCATTACTTTAACCGAAACCTATAAGAATAGCTTCAGTCTTTCATCATGCGATGGAGAATGAAGATCTCAATAGATAAGGATGCATGTATTGGATGTGGTCTCTGCGAAAGCCTGTGTCCCGATGTATTTCAGCTTGGTGAGGATGGTAAAGCTGAGGTTATTAGCCCAGATGGTTGTGATGGATGCGATTGTCAATCTGTAGCAGACTCCTGTCCATCTTCAGCAATAAAGATAGAGGAATGAAATTTCACCTAGTGTATACTCTAATATTGCCTAATGTTCTCCATATCTCCTCTATGATTATCTTTATCCATTTCTCATTCTCGTTATTTTTGTATTCTTTTGTTAGGTGGAAAACTGCTTGGTTCCAAAGTGGATATATACAGAGAACCCCTATGAACCTCTTCCCATCTCCAATGAAGTATTCATAACTATGCATTCTCACTTTCAATCCTTGACGCCTTAATTTCCAAAGCAATCTTAACCTATCTTCATATCTTATTATTTTATTCAATTAAATTTCAAAATTAATCCTCTTGAACCTTACAAATAAATATAAGTTGCCTTTTTACTATCCCTTGAATATAAAATGCCAAGCGATAAAACTATAGGGGGAGCTCTGCTTACTGCTGCAATACTTGGGCTAATAATCTATTTCTATTTGCTCTATTACTATGATCTCCTTGTTCTGAAGATAGTTGTGTCAGCTGCAGTAGTTATACTACTTGGTGTAGTTGCCTGGATAGGCTGGACCATGTTGACTACTCCTCCACCAATAGAGATCCCTGAAGTCGAAGAGAAGACCGAAGAGAAAAAGTGAGCACGTTGCATCACCTACAGCTTCCCTACTCTAGAGTACATCTGAAGACGTGCATAGAAAACGGTGGATGCAGCTTCTCAGTCTATGGCATGGGTTTTGTGGGAAGAAGTATTGCTGCAGTATGGTGTAGGGCGGGAGCCTATGTCACCGGGTATGATATATCTCAGGAAGTAGTTAAGAAACTAAATGCCTCCAACACCCTCTCGGAGGAAGAGGCTGTTAATGAGGCTCTATTGAAAGCTAGGAAAGACGGTCGATTCAAGGCATCGACAGATATTGAAGAAGCCTGTCAGTCTCAGATCCATATAATCTCCGTTCCTACAACGGGTCATTCTGGTAGAGGCTTTTATGAAGAGCCCTTAATGGACGTGATATCTCGGCTGGCGCCAAGACTTAAACAGAACTCTCTTGTGGTGGTTGAATCTACACTTCCCATAGGATACACCCGGAGGGTTGTAGCGAAGATAATAAAGGAGAGTTCTTCTTTAAAGCTTGATGAAGATATAGGATTAGCCTATAGCCCCGAAAGGATATATGTTGGGAGGGCAATTCAAGACATTGAACAGAATTATCCTAAAATAGTATCGGGTATTGGTCCCAAAAGTCTCAAGTCTATCTCAAGCCTCTACACCCTAGTCTCAAAGAAAGGGGTCATAGAAATGAAGTCTCTAGAAGCAGCTGAGGCTGCGAAACTTTTTGAGGGAGTTTATCGTGATGTAAATATTGCCTTGGCAAACTCTCTGGCAATTCTCTGCGAAAAATTGGGAATCAATTACCATGAAGTAAGAGAGGCCTCCAATTCCCAGAAGTACTGCCATCTCCATCTGCCGGGTCCAGGTGTTGGTGGTGGCTGCATTCCCTACTATTCGGAGATAATAATAGATCTCTTCAACTCTATTGATGGAGAAATTGCCCTTGAGCCTATAAAATCAGCCCGCTCACTCAATGAGTACATGCCATACTATATAGTGGAAAAGGTGAAGAAGTTTGTTGATAGTGGGAAGGTAGCTATCCTCGGTTTAGCATTCAGAGGAAATGTATCAGATGCGAGAAGAAGCCCTACTTACAGATTGGTTAAATTATTAGAATCCAATGGCTTCCAAGTTGTGGTGCATGATCCATTCATAAGAGAAGATAGGGTATTGGGAAAGCGACTCACAGACTCTCTTGAGGAGGTCCTTGAGAACGCTGTATGTGTCATCATATCTACAGATCACAGATATTACAGTAATATTGACTCCTCACTATTTGATAGAATGAAGAAAAGAATGGTAGTAGATGCTAGGGGAATATTGAATCCAGAGATGCTTCCATCTGATGTGATATACTGGAAAATAGGCGGTCTAACAAAAAGAGATAGATAATTTATTTAAGTTTAGATATATTCTGCTGTGGGTGGAAATGAAGGTCTTTATCGTGAAGGATTATGATGCAATGTCTAAGAAAGCCGCCAAAATTGTGAGAGATGCAATACTGAGAAAACCTGATCTCGTATTGGGATTAGCAACTGGCTCTACTCCTCTCGGCCTCTACAAGGAGTTAATAAGGATGCACAAAGAGGAGGGCCTCAACTTCTCCAAAGTTATAACCTTTAACCTAGATGAGTATGTAGGTCTGCCGAAGGATCATCCTGAGAGTTACAACCGCTTCATGTGGGATAATCTCTTCAATCACATAAACATAAATCCCTCCAATGTTCATATTCCCGACGGAACTGTGGAGGACCTAGAAGCGTTCTGCAAATGGTATGAGGAGAAGATCGATGAATATGGTGGTATTGATCTGCAGATCTTAGGCATAGGTAGAGATGGCCACATCGCCTTTAATGAACCCGGGACAAGCTTAGGCTCCAGAACGCATATTGCAAAACTCACTGAGGTCACTCGACGGGACAATGCAAGATTTTTCGACGGTGACATTGAAAAAGTTCCTAAGTATGCTATCACTATGGGCGTAGGCACAATCTTGGAAGCAAAGAGCATAATCCTCCTAGCAAATGGGGAGGCCAAAGCTGATGCCATAAAGAAAGCCTTAGAAGGTCCAGTAACATGTCTCATTACTGCAAGCGCCCTCCAGCTTCATCCGAACGTTACCATAATTGTAGACAAAGAAGCTGGTAGCAAACTGGAGCTTGAATGGGAGAGGGAATATTAGCCATGCATCTTCTCCTAGTGGAGGATGAGGGACATCGCCTTCTTCGACCCATAACCTTCACAAGACCTGTATATGAGCTCAGAACGGGCTTCTATACATTGAGAGAAAGAATTTCTCGCGTATATGAAGAGGAAAAAATAGTGCTTCATTCCCGTAGTTACCTCAAAGATGTTGTGAGAGAATACACTGATCTACCTGTCAACATAGTGCCGAGTGGAGATGTACTCATAGTCAATGGAAGGGCCATAATCCCATACGGGTTCTCTAACAAAGTGAAGGTTGATGGTCCCCCTGCAACCTATGTGAACCGTGATGGTGAAATAGTTGTCATTAGGCCTGATGGAAAGACCTTGGAAAAGCTCGCTGAGAAAATTTCAGAGGGAACTGTACTCAATCTATCTGAACTCATCTGTGGTGAAAGAATAGAGGTAGATGTTCATATGATAAAATACCTATGGGACACATATGAGGTGAATGAAGAACTTCTAGTAGAAGATTTCAAGCAATATGAAGCAGGAATATATGGACATCTTTCCTCAGGTGTAGTGACTCTTGGAGACGTATATGTGGCTGAGGGAGCTGAAGTAGATCCGGGTGTGATATTGGATGGTCGTCATGGTCCTGTCTTCATAGACAAGAATGCTAGAATAATGCACAATGCTGTAATTATAGGCCCCACATATATTGGAGAAAAATGCACCATAAAGGTCGGTGCAAAGATCTATGAGAACACATCCTTAGGGAAGGTGTGTAAGGTTGGGGGTGAGGTGGATGCTGTCATATTCCAGTCCTATTCAAATAAGCAGCACGAAGGATTTATAGGGCATGCCTATATAGGCGAGTGGGTCAATATAGGAGCTGATACAAATAACAGTGACCTCAAGAATACCTACGGTACTGTGAAAGTATATGTTGATGGTGAACCAATGAATACTGGTAAACTCTTCGTGGGTGTGATGATCGGCGACCATACTAAGACAGGTATAAACACAATGTTCAATACAGGTACCGTAGTGGGTGTGGCTGTTAATGTGTATGGTGCAGGTTATCCTCCAAAGTATATTCCAAGCTTCCTATGGGGTGGGGCAGAAGGATTTGTAGAACATAGGTTCGATAAGGCAGTCGAGACTGCTCGGAGAATGATGGCCCGAAGAGACGTTGAACTCACCCCTGCCTATGAGAAAATGCTTCGAAAGATATATGAGATGACCGCCTCAGAGAGGCAGAAACTCATAGAATCTACTTAAGAGTTCGGTCAAACCTTCAATAATTTAATTGCCTTAGTGGGGCAAGCATCTACACACAGACCGCACCCAATGCACAAATCCTCATTAAATATAACGTCTCCATCTCTTAGCTCTATTGCATCTATGGGACAGAGCGAATAACATGCTCCACACTTCACACACAACTCCTCTGAAACATCTATCAATCTACCAGTAAGTACTTCAACTCCTCTCAATCTAAAGGAGTTCACTATCTCATTAGCCTTCTCATCAGGTATTTCAAGTAGAAGTTCTCCGCCTGTGGACTCAACCTTTGCCCATAGGATGTTCAGGGGGACTCCATGCTCCAATATAACTTCTGAAGTAATTGGATTTGAAACCATTTCCTCCTTAAATCTAACCATTATCCTCATCTCACTCTCACCCCCACAGTCTTGCTATATCCTCCGCTGTTACAATTCCCAAAACCTTCTTCTCTCTATTTACAACCGGTAATGCGGAAATATCGTATTTCTTCATCCTCCTAGCTGCCTCCTCCACAGTGTCAGTGGGATATGCTGTTACCACATTTCTCACTATCACCTCCCTCAGTCTCCTCTTTTTCTCTGCTACAGCTTTTGTGACATCCCAAGAGGTCACTATCCCCTTCAAATAATCCTCATCATCCACCACAATTATGTGATTGACAGCATTCTTTATCATTCTCTCAGCGACTTCCTCCAAGTTCTCATCCTCCCTGCATTTAACTGCCATCCTCAAAATATCCCCAACATACACAACTCTCTCAACCATCTTCATCGGTTTATACTCTGTATCTGTGGGAAGCCTCTCCACAGGCTCTGTGAGATAAAACTCTCCCTCCTCAATCCATTTCTTAAGTTCCATAGCTATTTTCCTGGCCATCGGCAGGCTAGAGAGAGGGCTGACTTTAACAGTTTTCTCCCCAACCACGATTCTCCCGCTCTTGAGCTCGGCATATGAGACTTTTCCTAAAACAGGTCTCTCCCTCCTGGGGACACCGTAATCCACAATATCTGTTATGAGGTCCTCATCTCTCTTCGCCGCACTTCTCGCGAGCTCCATATCGATGATAGGTATGGGTATTCCAAGTCCGACGAACATGCTTGTTCCATATCCTGTAATAGCTGCTCCCCTAATATATTCAGGCTTCATCTTCTTCGCATCTCCTTTAACCATTAGTGTTCCAAATCCTGCCTTGGGGTTGTGTTGAGTTCCCTCACCAATCACATACCCTACTCCTCCACCCAAGAAGATCCTCGTTCCTATACCAATACTCCTGTAGGTTGGATCTCTGGTCAGAGGATTGAGTGCCCCTGCACCACTGAATGTGGCATTCCCTATCCTCGGGTATAGCTTCCCCATATAGGTGTATATAGTCTCATCACTACTATTCACTGCACATACATATTTCTGGTATGTGTTCCTAAAATTCAGAAGTATGAATTGATTGAGATCATATTTAGTTAATCTTGTAAGAAGCTGTGTCCTAGGATAGCAATCCGTCCCATAGGCAGTGGCCCTCAGCTCAACCTCATTCCCCCTCACAAGCTCCTCTATTACATGTCCTCCACCATACTCAAAGGGTCTTATCTCACTCATTTTTGAGGCTCCAATATAGAGGTCGACTGCAGCACCAGGATGGCATACAGGTACATCATTTATCCATGCTCTCTCAATCTTAATTGGTGGGTCAGAGTGTCCAAGGTTAACTACGGCACCTGAACTACACATTATTCCAAAGGTTCCTGTTGTGATTACATCAACCTCCCTGGCTACCTTTCCGACTTTTCCCTCATTCTCAACCAGTTCAATAAATTCCTCTGCGGTAAGAACTACTATATCCCCCTCCTTAATCTTCTTATTTATTGTAGGTATATCCCTAAGTTTTTCCACCTCCCCCAACTTTTACTCCATGAAGAATGAATCTCTCTTTTTAACTCTTTACCTATATAAAGCCTCCAACTCTCTCTGATATTGCGAGAGCAGTTTACACCCCCTCTTCTCGACTAATACAATATCCTCTATCCTGATTCCACCCATTCTATATTTGTATATTCCTGGCTCTACTGTATGTGTCATTCCATCCTTAAGGACATGGTTGCTTCCTTCCATCAGCATCGGTATAGGTTCATGGAAACCTGTTCCGATTCCATGACCTAGAAAATGAGGTGAAAAATCTCCCAATTTCCTGTCATCAATTACCTTCCACGAAACTTTCCACACATCCTCCCCTCTCTTCTCCTCTCTAATATACTCCAACGCCTTCATTAGGGCCTCATATACAGTCTCATACACCTCTCTCTGTTCAGATGTTGGTCTACCAAGAACCCAGGTTCTAGTTAGATCGCTCCAATACCCATCCACACACACATTCAGCTCCATAAGTATTGTCTCACCTCTCTCTATTCTCTTTCCAGAAGAGACATTGAATGGCGCCCCTGCCCTAACAGCGTTCTTTCCGCTCATAACGAAAACATTTCCAAAAACTATCTTTCCCACTTCACCAGTCTGTTTCATTATACTGCTTTCAAGATATGCCGCCAGCTCGCATTCTCTCATTCCCTCCCTTATTTCATTTACTGTATTCTCAAGGGCTCTTTCAGTAACTTTTATCGCCTTCTCTATCTTGCTTACATCTTCTCTCTCCTTTATGCTTCTCAACTTGTAGATGTCGTCAGATATGTCATTTATTCTAAACCCCAAATTGTTGAGGACTTTTCTGAATCTCTCACTTGGTATGTGAACCTCTCCGCGTACCGGGTTCGATGCTACAGTATTGAAATTTATCTCCATACCTATATTTCTCGCCTTCATATCCTTTAATACCTCAGAAATCTTGGTGGCATTCTCATAATCTCCTATTTCGATAAGATCTAGCTCTCCTCTCCACTCCTCTCTCGCATACTCTGCTTCACTTTCCGGCACCAAAAGAATCGTTCTCTCTCTGCCTATTATCATTGTGCTCCAACCGATAAAGGGCCAATACCCACTGAGAAATACTATGTTCTCTGGTAATCTCAAAACTGCCGCATCTAATCTCCTTTTCTCCAGAACTTCTATTACTCTCTCCACTTTTTGACTATGCATTTCTATCTAAGACTTAAGGGGGAGCTTAATAGGCTTCCTCTCATCACATGATTTATAGATAGCCCTAATTAGCTCAACAGCTCGTCTTGCCTCCTCACCTGGTATAAGAGGCTCACGATCTTCTATTATCGCTCTCGCAAAATCATCTATCAGAACTCTATGTCCATAATACTTTATTCTCTTTATTGATTCACATTCCTCCCTTGATATTGGAGGTTGAACATCAATAGCTCTCTCCTCAGGATCGTGAGTTAGATACCACCCTATAATGATGTCCCGATCTATCTCTACTGTCCCCTTCTCTCCATGTATCTCTATCTTAATTCCCCTATCTGGATTTACAATGGTAGATGCCTCTATCACTCCCATTGCACCACTCCTAAACTTCAGAACTGCTAGACTTGTGTCATCTGCCTCTATTCTGCGGGCCTGATGAGAATATATTCCATAAACCTCTTCCACTCCCCCTATAAGCCAGAGAATTAAGTCAACTCCATGAATGCCCTGATTCATTAGGGCTCCTCCACCATCCATATTCCACGTCCCTTTCCATACACCCTTCTCATAATAAGAGGGCTTTCTATAGAACTTCATATAGAGATCTGCAAGCAGTATTCTCCCAAATTCCCCTCTCCTCAGTCTCTCTCTCACAATTCCATATACCGGATATGTCCTTCTCTGGAATACTCCAGCAAGCTTTAAGTCCTTCCTTCTGAAGGTTTCTATCATCCTATCTATTGTCTTCAGATTTATGTCAATAGGCTTCTCTACAATTGCATGTATTCCATACTCCGCTGCCTTTAAGGCTATCTCCCCATGTGTGCCTGAAGGTGTTCCTACAACTATAGCCTCAACCCCACTTTTATCAAACATCTCCTCGACATCAGTATAAGCCTCCACGTTATACTGGTCAGCCTTCGCCTTGGCAGCCTCCTCCCTCACATCTGAAACCGCCACAAGCTCAGAGTTAGGTGAATGAAGCACTGCATTTATATGTGCCTCCGATATTACACCACACCCGACGATCCCAAACTTGACCTGTCTCAATTTTTGATGAGACCTATTTGAATAGTAATTTAAAATTTTTTATCCTTCAAGGAGTTACATATAGTTGTGTGAATACTGTTGAGGGCTGCGATCCTACTTGAACCCTATAATCTCCGATTGATGGATATACCGAAGCCAAAACCTCATAGGGATGAGGTCCTTCTCGAGGTTAAGGCCTGCGGGATATGTGGGAGTGACGTCAGATATTTTATGGGTGAAAATCCTTGGGCGTTACATACGATAGGAATAAATGAGCCGATGCCTCCGAACACTGTTCTAGGACATGAAGTATGTGGGACTGTGGTAGAAGGTGAGGAAAGTACATACATACATAAGGGGGACTATGTTGGGGTTATTGCCTTCAGAAGTTGTGGAGAATGCGAGGTATGTCGTAAAGGTCTCCATAATCTCTGTGCAGAACAGCTACATATAGGACATGATGGGCGATGGAAGGATAGGGAGTATATCCCAGGAGGCTTCGCAGATTTCATGCCTGTCTGGAGAGATAAGGTCAGAAAGTTGTCTAATTCCATATCTCCCCCTGAAGCCACACAGCTCGATGGATTGGCTGTAGCTGTACATGCTGTACGTAGGGCACACATATCTCAAGCTGATAGTGTGGCAATAATAGGTTCGAGCGCAATAGGATTACTTCTTCTGCAGGTTGCTAAAGCGTATGGTGCTGACTTTGTTTTTTCGTCTGATATTCTTGAAAAACCTCTCGATGTCGCCTCTTCCTTGGGAGCAGACATGACCATAAATGCTAGAAGGGAGAACTTGGCCTCAGTGGTGGAAAAGGAAACTGGTGGAAGAGGTGTCGATGTGGTCTTTGATACTGTAGGCTCCAGAGAAACCTTCAAGACAGGGCTGAAAATATTGAAGAGAGCGGGAAGAATGGTTCTTCTAGCTGTAACTGATACTGAGGTATCTATTAACTTGAGAGATCTCAGTGGAGAGAGAATAATCACTTCCTCTGCGAACAACCTCTATCCTGAATATGACATCGGCATAAGGCTGATGGCCGCTGGGAAAGTCCGGGCAAAACCCTTCATCACGCACATCTTCAACCTAAATGATATTGTGGAGGCCTTTGATATCGCCCTTCACAAAGAGGACTATGGAGCGATTAAGGTTGTTATAACTCCCTAAGTTAGTTGAGGATATATCATAACCTTAAGCGTCTTCTCCTTCTCTCTATCTAGTAATCTATATGCCTCCTCAAGTTCTGTAAGCGGATATCTATGTGTAATAAGTCTCATTACGTCAACCCTCCTCTCCCCTATCAGCCTTATCGCTGTCGGATAGTTCCATGCATACATAAGTACCCCCTTAACAACTATCTCTCTATCCTGTATAAGTCCCATCTTAACCTGTGGACTCTTACCATAGACTCCCACCACAACGATCTCCGCCCCCTTTCTAACCATCTCGATAGCCTGGTTTATTGTTGCCTCCACACCGACTGCTTCAAAAACTATATCGACTCCATCTCTTCCAAGCTCTTCATGGATCACCTCCACAGGATCCTCCCTCTTAGCATTTATTGTGATATCCGCACCGAATTCCCTCGCAAGCTCCAATCTCCTCTCATAAAGATCTGTAACAACTATCCTGTCTGCGCCACCAACCCTCGCTACCTGTGTTATAAGCAACCCTATCGGCCCCGCTCCTAAGATAACTACATTATTCCCGACCTCTAAGCTCGACCTCTCTACAGCATGAACTGCAACTGAAAGAGGCTCAACCAATGCCCCCTCCTCAAAACTCATATTCTCAGGGACCTCATATACAGTTCTCTCAGGTACCGCAATATACTCTGCAAAGGCACCATCTGCCTGTGCCCCCAAAACCCTCAACTCATTACATATATTATATCTCCCCCGCAGACAGTTATAGCATCTCCCACAAATTAGTGAAGGCTCTACTGTAACTCTCTTCCCGACTTCTATTCTTGAGACTCCGGGGCCTATCTCCTCAACTACTCCGCTGAACTCATGACCTTGAACTATAGGTGGTTTCACAAATGGATGGGTCCCATGAAACATGTGGATATCTGAACCACAGATTCCACAAACTTCAACACGTATAAGAACTTCTCCCTCTCCCGGCTTCGGTCTCTCCACCTCCTCAATAACAATCTTTTCTGGTTCTACCAGAACTGCTCTCCTCAATTCACATCCAGAATATCTTACTCATTTAGACGATTAAAATTTTAGTATTTTTACTTCTCTGAGAAATCTTTAAGGTCTTATACTGCAATATCCATTCTGGTTTGCGAACTATATCATACATAATTCTCATCCTCGTCTTGTTAATTCTCTGCACTCCACCTGGAGAAACGTCTGAGTCTCCGTTCCTAATGGTATGTGTGGTAAATCCTATGCTTCGAGTAGATAGATACAATCATGTCCACGGTAGGTCTTTATAAAGATCTCAGCAGCACGTAATGAATGGGAGCCAATACCAGATTATATTATCATCATGAGGAGATACTATAATGTATATAGGGCTGTTTCCTTCACTCTCTTCGTGGCACTCTCTATTTTAAAGTCATAATTTCTGAAGGTTTTAGTTCCGAATTCTCTTCCAATAAAGATGAGTTAAATAGTTCTCCTTAACCTATTTAGTTTAAGTTTGGACCTACTTTGGGCCCCCTGGAGACTTAAATATGTTCAATCCACAGGAAAGAGAGGCTGTTTCCTCTGTGAGGCAGCCTCTTCAAAGGAAGACTTAAAGAACTTACTACTTTACAGAGGGCAATATGGCTTCATAATCCTCAATAAGTATCCATACAATAATGGTCACCTCATGGTGGCTCCCTACCGCCATATTTCAGACTTTTTGGAGCTCTCTAAAGATGAGATCTATAATCTCTCCGAACTGATAAAACTCTCCTTAAGAATCCTGAATGCCGCTTACCGACCGCATGGATTTAATATCGGAATGAACCTCGGCTCAGTAGCCGGCGCTGGATTAGCTGCCCACCTACATATTCATATAGTTCCACGCTGGAGAGGCGATACCAACTTCATGCCAGTTATATCTGATACTAAGGTCATTCCCGAGTCTCTCATAGATGCTTATAATAAACTGAAGCGGAAACTAGAAGAAGTTGGGTGAAGGCCTTTGAAGGCAATATTCAAGGGCCTCTGCCCCAACTGTGGAGGTCCAATAACAGATTCACGTCTCCAAACAGGTATGGTGTGTGAAGACTGTCTTCCAGAGATCCCTCCCAACCCCACTCCAGAGAATATCTATCATGCCCTCCAAGAGAACGGAAACCTCAAAAATTATTCTACTCTCTACAAATTTCATAAAGAAACACAAAATTTAATAAATTTCTTCACAAGATGCACAGGCTTCCCCCCTTGGGGTGCCCAAAAAACATGGTTGAAACGTGTAATAAGAGAAGAAAGCTTTGCAATAACTGCCTCCACAGGAATAGGTAAGACAACCTTCGGCGCCATAGCCTCCCTCTACATGGCCCTCAAAGGTGGCAGATCCTACATTATACTACCAACAAAACTCCTTGTCCAACAAGTTGTATCCTGGCTCGAAAAATTTAGAGAAAGGATGGAGATGAAACCGAGAATAGCATATTTCCATTCCGGTCTTCCTAAACGTGAAAGAGAGAAAATAGAGAGAGGTGAATTTGACATATTGGTGACCACCTCTCAATTCTTGGCCCGAAACTTCCACATGTTGGAGGATAAGTTCTTCAAATTCATTTTTATCGACGACGTCGATTCTCTCCTCAAATCCTCTAAAAACATAGATAAAGTTCTAAAGCTACTCGGCTTCACTGATGAAATAATTAAAAAAGCATCTCTCCTCCTGTCTTCCAACACAGAGAATCCTGAAAAACTCAGAGAAGAGATTCAACTCTTTAGATCAACTCATAAATTAGGTTTCCTAATTGTTTCATCCGCCACAGGAAGGCCTAAAGGCAGAAGAATTTTTCTTTATAACATATTATTAGATTTCACAATTGGTTCAACTCGTCAGAGTATTAGAAACATAACAGACATATATGTAGAAACTATTGATCATGAACTTTTGAGAAATGTGCTCTCACTTATGGGTGACGGTGCTCTCATATATCTTCCTGTAGATCGTGGTCTCGCTGAAGCTGAATCCCTCGTAGAGATGATTAGAAGATGGGGTTATCGATGTGAAATTGCTTCTTCCTCAAATAGTGAATGTCTCACGAAATTCTCTGAAGGTACACTTGATGTATTAGTAGGTGTGGCCACATACTATGGTGTTTTGGTTCGTGGAATCGATCTCCCTCACAGGGTAAAATACACAGTATTCTATGGTATTCCAAAATTCAGATTCAAGATAGATCCTCAAAACCTATCGTTCCAACAGATCTTGCAACTACTACACATATTTATGGATATATTAGAGGGTTTTCAGGAGAGAAAAAAGGTTGAACTTCTTTCTCTCAGAATTAGGAAAATACTCCATAAGTCTCTCATTAAAGGGTCTATCCCTCCCAGACTCCAGCCCCTGCATAGAGAATGTATCCACCTAATATCCTCGCTTTTAAAACGTAGAGATGTGCTGGAAAGATTAAAAGAATATCCATATTCCTCAATTCAGATAGATCCAGAAGGTTTTATCCAGATATCTATCCCTGACGTGAGAACCTATATTCAAGCATCTGGGAGAGCATCACGGCTCTTTGCCGGAGGCGTCTCAAAGGGTTGTGCAATACTTTTTATAGACGATGAGAAAGTCTTTAGAGGCCTCTCCAGATCCATCGTATGGTACTATCCTGAAGCCTCATTTCGTCGTATAGATGATGTTGATCTCAAATCTCTCATGGAAGAAATAGAGAGAGACAGGAAACTTATAAGAAACATTATGAATGGGAAAATTCCAAGTAAACTTGATTTAGTCAAGACGAAACTGATGATAGTTGAATCTCCAAATAAGGCAAAAACCATCGCAAACTTCTTTGGGAAACCCTCCACCCGCCGCTATGGAAGGCTCTCAGTATACGAAGTGAATGTAGGGAACTATATCCTTCTTTTAACCTCCACAGGAGGTCACATATATGACTTGGTTGACTCAGAGGGGATAGATGGAATTCTGAAAGTAGATGGGAGGTTCATCCCAATCTACTCATTTCTGAAAAGATGTAAGAACTGCAATTTCCAGTTTGTAGAAGGTGAGAAATGCCCGAGGTGTGGGGGTGAAGCCATATCTAAAGGTGATATAGTAAGGGCCCTTCAAATATTGGTGTCGGAGGTAGATGATGTATACATTGCAACTGATCCAGACAGAGAGGGTGAAGCCATTGCTTGGAACCTCCTCCTCTCCATAAAGCCTTATGCGAACAATATTCTCCGTTCAGAGTTCCATGAGGTGACATTGAAAGCTATACGGAACTCCATAGAATGCTCCCGCCAAATCGACCAGAATTTGGTTGATGCACAAATAGCCAGAAGAATAGAAGATAGATGGATAGGCTACGGCTTGAGCAGGCTCCTCTGGAGAAGATTCAATAATCGTACGCTCTCAGCAGGGAGAGTTCAAACCCCCATATTGGGCTGGGTTATTGAACGTGCAGAGGATTATAAAAAGAACCTCCGATATCTTACCACATTCAGAACAGAGTGGGGCTTTACCCTTAATTTGGAGGGAAAATACTCGGAACCCCTCGACGTGGAGATTGTGAGATTTGACACGGAGAAACGCAGTCTATTTCCTCCTCCACCATATACCACAGATACTCTGCTCTCAGAAGCTTCACGGATTCTCCATATCCCAGTAAATCA
>NJEE01000041.1 GCA_002255045.1 Candidatus Bathyarchaeota archaeon ex4484_205
CTCCAGTCTCTCCCAATTGGTGAAAGAGCTACTAGGACTGCCCTAAGGAGACTTTTAGAGAAGAGGTACGTCTATAGAAAGAAGGAAGAAGTAAGCATAAGAGACTGGAAAGGAAGAACCATGAAAAAGAGACTCTACGTGTATCACGCCAATTCCATCTGATATTTGCAGTGCTTACCCAGTTTCCTCCCTTAATAACCTTTTTATTAGTTCAATGCCCTTCTGAGTATTGAACAGGGGGGGAGTCCAATTCTGAACTATCCTCTTTCTCTTTACGTGTCCTACCCTAGATTTTCCCTCACTTCTAAGTAATTCATGTAATTCACTTGACTTTAACCCATTTAGGTGTTTCTGCGCCTCTCTAGGGCTCAGTCCCTTTTTCCTTAATACCCAGTATGAATACGAATTGATGTGATTTCTCCAAGCCTCTCTCTGCCTCCATATTAGGTAATCTATTATCTCTTCAGGATGGACAATAATGCATTTAGCATCAAAACCTATACTTTCGTCCCTCTTAGCTCGAATTCTCCTCACGAATTCTCCAGAGACTATTGATGGTATCAGAGAGACTAGCTTCTCGTGTCTGCCTTTAAATGGTGGGGATTTGATAAAGAGAAAGTTTATTTCGTCTGAAAACACATAGTTCCATCCATCCACTCTCAAAAAGAAAGGTGGAACCACTATATTTTTGGAATACATCTCTCTTCCTTTGAAATCTTTCAAACTCAAACACCCTTGAAGAACGTGTAGACTAACACAACGAAGATGAAAGCCAGTATAATCGAGATTGCAATTATCATGGGCCCAGTGACTCACATCCTAATGGGGCTCTAAAAAGTTATCTGAGGTGGTGCCACATTGCAGATAGGAATAGTGGGTAGCAGGAAGTGCCCCGAATTAGTGAAGAGCTTGTCCTTGGAACTAGGCATGGAAATCGGGAAGCTAGGATTCACACTCGTTAATGGAGGGTTAGGAGGAGTAATGAGATATTCTGCAATGGGATGCAAAAAGAAAGGTGGAACTACCGTGGGGATAATTCCAGGGATGAACAGGGGAGAAGGAAACGAATTTCTTGACGCAGAGATAGTCACTGGAATCGGTAACCTCAGGAATGGTATAATCGTGAGGAGTTCCGACATAGTGATAGCTCTAGGTGGTGGAGCTGGAACTCTCTCGGAAATAGCGCTAGCAATAGATTCGGGGAAAGAGGTCTTAGTAGTAGAGGAAGTGAACCAATTTCCGGGTATAGAAAAGCTAGGAGCGAAAATTCTGAATTTCGATGAAGTTCTGAATTTGCTTAGATCACTTAGAAAGTGAGTCTATAGCTCTTCTAATTTCCCTAACTCTTTCGATAGAGACTTCTTCCCCTTCCTTCAAGTAGGTACCTACTATCACTCCGTCAGCGTCCTTGAACTCTTTCACCCTCTCTGGTGTAACACCACTTCCGACGAAAACGGGTAATTCTGATATCTCAAGAGCTTTCGCTAACTCCTCCTTCATAGGTGGTTCGCCAGTCCTCCTTCCAGTCAGTATTAAAGCGTCTACAAATCCACATCTCTCAGATAAATCCAAAATAGCCTCCTCTAGGTCTCTAGGATAGAGTGGAAGTGAGTGCTTCACCAAAACATCAGAGTATATCTCTGGAGTTCCACTAAAGGACAATTTTCTTCTTAACTCGGCTATTCCTCTTGGGTCTCCCGTGATTACTCCAGTTTCCGTGAGATATAATCCAGAGACTATGTTTATCCTAACGAAGTCCAGTTTCAGTATGGAAGCTATGGATAATCCAGCTCTCCAGTCATTCCTGAGGACGTTTATTCCTAGTGGAATGCTTATCTCTCTCTTTATCTCTCTGGCCAGTACTGTCATTGAGACGATTGTTTCAGGACATACTCTCTCTAAGTACGGTTTGTCTCCATAGTTTTCGATTAATAGTGCATCCACTCCTCCCTCAACCATTCTCTCAGCATTTTCTAATGAGGAACAGAGAATGTCTTCTAGAGAAGTAGAACAGGAAGGGCTCCCTGGCAGTGGTGGAAGGTGTAATGTCCCAATGAAGATCAAGTGCCCAGGGATGCTAAGTTCTTAACTCCTTAATAACGATAACGTGGGTGGGATTCTGAGATTGAGAAGTAAGAGTGTAAAAGCCATATTGTCTGGGGAGTGTCTCATCGTCAGAGGGAATAGAGAAATAAATGTTCTCAGAGGTAAACGGAAAATCGGGACAATTAAGAATGGGGTGCTAGAGCTCTCACCATTGGAAGGGATCTACCTCATGAAAAAAGGTAAAATAAAGGCTTTTCATATGGGAAAGGAAATTAATGTAGATCAATTGCTCCAAAAAGTCGATTTCAAGAGATACCATGTCTTCGAAGACCTCACGGAGAAAGGATACCTGGTGAAAAGTGGACACAAATACGGTGCAGATTTCAGAGTCTATGAGAAGGGAGATGATCCGGACAAAGAGCACTCGTCCTACCTAGTGAGAGTAATAGGGGAGGTCGAAAGTGTGAAGGCGTACGACTTGCTAGCATTAGCTAGAGTTGCTCACAGCGTGAGGAAGAAATTGATACTGGCCATAGTCGGAGAGGAGGGAGAAGTGACTTACTATTCCGTCAAATGGACGAAGCTCTGACCTCTACTCTAATCTGATGGTTCCTCTGTTTTTTCCTCTGCTTCCTGCTCTGCTTTTGGTTTCTCTTCTGGTTTAGATATCCTATGGGAGACTAACCTGTGTATATCCAGAGATATTAGAGCGACTAATAAAGTCAAGAGCCAGAATATTGCCCCTATGGGTATTCGGAGTATTGTCTCTATCACTCTCTGGTATAGCGGAAGATTCGACCAATCTTCTCCAGCTTTTCCCATTACTTGCCAGAGGTTAATAGGTGCTATCACGAAGTAAATTATGAAGAGGGCCAAACTGATTGTTATTACGACTTTGAGGGCTTTTTCAGTCCTGTCCAATCTATCCCCCTACTCCCATCTTCCCTATTGTTAATAAGTTTTTCTCAAGTCGAGATGAAATGATTAGGAAAGTACCTCCCATTTTGAAGTGATGTAAGATTGCCCTGGAACTTTTCCCATTGAACGGAAATACCGCACCCTATATAAGCGTGAGTTTGGGTAAGCTTAGGATAGAATTGCAAAATTAAAGTGGGGGGATGCTCTTGGATAGAATTCCGCTTGATGGTATGGAGGTAAAAGTCAAAAGAGAGGATGAAAGAATAATACTAGAGATACAAGATTCCGAAATGGTCTCAGAGCCGATATCCATTAAATTGAGTAAAAGCGATTGGAAACTACTTAAATGTGCTGTGGAAATTCCGGAAGACCTTAGAAGTGACGTAAACCTGTCTAATCTACTGGAAAAAATTGAGAGTGCCTCAGATATATATTATGGTGTGATATCCTTAATTAGAGGGTTAAAGAGAATCTCCGATGATGAACGAGAGGAGATAATAGGTGAAATCGTCAGAATATTAGCTATGGAGTCGAAAAGCAAAGCTATGGGGTTAGTCAAATACGCTCTTGAAGTCGTAGAAGATAAGCCAGAGAGGAAGAGAGTTGCTCAGATATCTCATGCTGAGGAAATTCTGAGCAAAATAAAGGCCATACTCAATGAAGCTAATACTACTACTGGTTTAGAGAAAAAACTCGGTGTGAAATAATTATCTAATTCAAATGAGTAAAGCTACATCTCCCTAGTTGCTGAGAAATCGGCTATCTCCTCCAGATATTTCCTGTATTTATTTTCCTCGAACTGCTCCAAGTATTTCTTAGCCTTCTCCGCGAACTCCTTGGCCTTTTCCTCTGCATAAGAAATTGATCCAGCTTCCTCCAATATGCGAATTACCTCTTGGATTTCACTCTCACTTATGTCCTCTCTACCTAACGCTCTGAGGAGTTTATCTCTCTCATCCCCTCTTAGAGAACTCAGCGCATGTATTGTTATTATGGTCTTGCTTCCCTCTCTGATATCTGAGCCCCTAGGCTTTCCGGACTTCTCAGGATCACCCTTGAGATCTAACCAGTCATCTCTTATCTGAAATGCTACCCCGAGGTTTTCTCCATATTTCCACAGGGATTCACACTCGGTTTTATTCCCTCCTCCCAATAAAGCTCCTATGTAGACTGAAGACGCTATGAGAGCCCCAGTCTTCTTTTTAACCATTTCTAGATACTCTTCCTCTGAGACTGACTCCCTCTTCTTAAAGGATATATCCATAGACTGTCCCTCGCATAGGATCTTAGAGGTCCTAGAGAGTATCTTTATAGCCTCGAGTACTCTCTCTGAATTACCATCAGGACTGGAAAGAACTGAAAAAGCTTCGGAGAATATGGCATCGCCAGTTAATATGGCCATGTCCTCTCCGAACTCTTCGTGAACCGTCGGTTTCCCTCTCCTCATTTTAGACCTATCCATTATGTCATCGTGAACTAGAGAGAAATTATGAATTAGTTCCACAGCTAAAGCTCCAGGAATTGCATCTTTCACCGTTCCTCCAACTAGTTGAGACGAGATCACAACGAGAAACGGCCTAAGTCTCTTCCCACCACTCTTGAGTATGTGTTCCGATGCCTCTCTGAGTCTCTCGTCTTCTATCTCAGAGAGGATCCTATCTATCTCGGAGTCTATCACACTGGAAATCCTCTTCATGTCCTCTAGGAAAGTCCACAAATGTAACACCTCCAACGACTATATGAGACCCTTGACTATTTTGATGAAATTGTCGAATATCTCTCTTCCTCTCGGTGTATGGACCACTTCTGGGTGAAATTGGACACCATATATTCTGTCCATATCTCCCATTGCTTGAATTCTGCAATTCTCTGAGTGAGCCAATATCTCGAAGCCCTTTGGAGGTTCCTTGACTTCGTCCCAGTGAGATTCCCAGACGGTCATTCTACCTCCCATTCCATGTAGTATCCCCTCGGGCTTGTCTATATATATTTCAACTGGGCCGTATTCACCTTTTTCCGCTGGACCGGCTTTTCCTCCTAGTGCTATAGCTATGGCTTGATGTCCTAGGCATATTCCCAATATTGGTCCCTGAAACTCCCTTACATATTCAATACTTCTTCCCAGGTCTCCACTGCTTATTCTAGGTGCCCCTCCGCTTAGAACTATCCCATCTGCTCTTTTTATTTCTCTTAGCGGAGAGGTGTTAGGGACTATCTCGACTTTCACTCCTAGGTCTCTCAACGTCCTGTATATCCTGTGGGTGTATTGTCCTCTGTTGTCTACCACCAGTATGAGCATGTGGGGAAATTTGAAATACTCGATTAAAACACTTGCGGATATGTTGCTCCGAAACGAGGAAGTCTTGGCTATACTAGCAGGAGTGCCTAGAGGACATAAACACGTGAGATTTGTCCTGGAGACGTCCTCTGGGAGAATAGTACTCCAAGAAGCTACGGTAGCTGCACTTGTGAGGGCTTATGTCTCAATAAAGACGCATCCCGCTAGAAGGGCCATAGAGTTGAGGCAAAGAAAAGGGAAGTGGAAAGAGGGATATGCAGAATTCCAGTTATTGGAAACGAATAGAGATGAAACCGAGATATCTGAAGTTCTTCTCGAAATCTTGAAGGAAGAGTCTTACGGAAGTGCTAGTAAATGAGTGGAGTCATCATGCTCGAATTCCTTGGACCTTGGAAAGTAGTAGTACTGGACTCTCCAAGCGATTTAAGCAATGACCTAAAGGAAAAAGTTAAGGAAAGGTATGGGATCGAGAAGTTCTCATTCGTTAAGTGTAGTTCAAGAATGGGGGAAGAAGAGGTCTTAGAAGTAATAAGAAGAGAGGCCGAGAAGAGAGGGCTTAGTGTGAGAGTGTACTTCGATGAATCCCTTGGTTCTGTGATAATAGAGTCCAAGAAGGAATTCTTGGGAGAGGAGTTCTTCTTGAAGACTGGATGGAGACCCATATTCAAGTATCCATCATATTCTGGAATAGTCCGCAAGGTTAGGAGTGAAATACACGAGCAAAATGGTAGGTACTCGTTTTTGCTCAGGATTGGGAGGAGAATTAGAACTTCGACGAAGAGATATGACATGTTGCCGAGAGTCAGTTTCCTAGGTGGGTGCAGAGAAGTCGGAAGGAGTTCCTCTCTAGTTCAAACAGAGGAAAGTAGTGTATTGGTGGACTATGGTATTTCTCCCTCTGATTACAAGTATCCTCATCACCTCCCGGAATTGAAGTTAGAAGAAATAGATGCTCTGATTCTCACCCACGCCCATCTAGATCACGCTGGTGGAGTATTTCGTCTCTACTCCATGGGATACGATGGACCCATTTACGCCACTGAGGCCACTATATCCCTAATGAGACTTCTGGCCCTAGATCTGTATAAAATAGGTAGAGACAAAATTGGGTTCGAGAAAAGAGAAATAGATCGGGCCATAAGGAAAAGCATACCCATCGAGTACAGGGAGGAAATAGACGTTGCCCCAGATGTAAGCGTGGAGTTATTTGATGCTGGACACATACCTGGTAGCTCCTCAGTGCTACTCAAGATCAAATCCAATGGTAAGGAAAAGAGATTCCTGTTCACTGGAGACATAAACACAAAGAGAAGTAAGTTGCTAGAGGGGGCTGACCGAAGTTATCCAGAGTTGGACTTCATAGCAATAGAGAGTACATATTCCATGGAAACACATCCTTCTAGGAAAAAGGAAGAGAAGAAGTTAATAAAGGCTGTACTAGAAACCTACAAGAGAGGTGGATCCTCCATAGTGCCCAGTTTTGGTGTAGGTAGAGGACAAGAAATTCTCCTGATCTTGCAGGATTACAGAGTGGACATACCCATCTTCGTGGATGGGATGATAAGGGAAGCCACTAAGATAATTCAGTCCCATCCCGAGTTCTTAGCTAGGGATCTCAGGACTGAAAACATAAGTTGGATCTGGAGAGAAAAACACAGAGAGGAAGCAATCTCAGAGAGAGGAATAATAGTCACTACCTCTGGAATGCTATCTGGAGGGCCAGTTATTAGGTATCTCAAGGAACTGGGTGGTGACGAAAGAAATTCGATCATAATAACCGGTTACCAAGCTGAAGGTACCCTAGGAAGAAAGATACTCGATGGAGAGCGCAAAATAAGAGTAGACAATGAGAACATTGAACTCAAGGCGGAAGTTGTAGAGGTGACTCTTTCAGCCCACGTCGACAGGCCAGAACTATTTGAGTATTTGAAGAACTGTGGAAAACCAAAGGTATTTACAGTCCATGGAGAGAGAGGACACTGTGAGAAATTCGCATCTGAGATAAGAAACAAGATTGGATTAAGTGCCGTAGCCCCAAGGAATGGGGATGCATACGTATTGGGTGATTAAGTTGAATAGGGAAGGAAGTGGTGACAAAAGAAAAAAAGAAAAAGAAGAAAAGAGAAAACTGGGATATGTCCTACTTCTCTTCCTGGTATTCTGTCTAGCGTTCTACCTCAGGCAGATACCTAGGCACTATGGGGAAATAATAGGGATGGATCCATATTTTCACTTCAGAATGGTCGAAGAAATCGTGAGAAATGGGCACAGGCCAGAAATAGATGTTCTCTCCTATCATCCAGAGGGTAGGATAGTTCCTTACACTTCTCCCCCACTATTACACTACACGATAGCTTACTCCTACCTCTTAGTAGGATCCAAGCTCGGTTTCACTCTGAAGGAATTCTTCATATTGTTTCCTTCTATTCTAGGAGCTCTCTGCGTTTTCCCGATGTATTCAATAGGAAAGGAAATATGGAGTAGAGAAGTTGGGTTGTTGTCCTCTTTCTTTCTAGCAGTATCTCCACCGCATCTAATAAGGACTCTTGCTGGATTCAACGACAAAGAGAGTCTAGGCGGACTCTTAATGCTTGTTTCAGTATACTTATTGATTAAGAGCTACAAGAATTGTTCAATTAAGTATTCCATACTGTCTGGCATATTCTTAGGAGGAATGGCTCTTACTTGGGGTGCTTTCAGATCTGTGTTCCTTATATTCTCTGCTTTTCTATCTCTGATGGTACTGCTGAAGAAATTAGATAAAAGAGGAGTTTACTCCGTCACTCCCTCCCTCACTATAGCTCTAGTGATCTCCCTAACCTCTCAGAAGTGGAGATACGTTTACACGGATCCATTGGTGTTCTCCTCTATTTTCATTTCCTATCTATCGATTTTAGCTTACTTAATAGGAAAGAAGTATGGGAAGGAATACTCCAGATTGTTCTTCTTAGTTTCGATATTCGCTGCTGGTCTGGTTTCGTTGCTCATAGGCGTGAACCTAAGCAAATTCTATTACATGATAAACCCTCTGGCCAGAGAGGAATCTCCGTTATTCTCGTCTATTGCTGAACATCAACCAATAACCTATAGAGAGTGGTACGTCAGGACTTTTTCCATATGCTTCCTCTTCCCCCTGGGTGTTTTCCTGCTCATGAAAAGAAGACGTGGTGAGGACTTATTCCTTCTGACTTGGTTCCTCCTGACCATTTACTCAGCTGCTTCTACAGCTAGGATATCCTTCCTTCTAGCTCCATCAGCTGCAGTAGTTTCCTCAATAGCCTTAGAGAAACTATTAGTCAACTTATCTAGAGTAAAGGAGAGGGAGAAGTCGAGGATAAAGAAAGAGAAGATGGCAAGATACATAATCTTAGTCCTCCTGCTAGTCAGTTTCACCTTACCCCCGTCGATAATAGCCCTTCAGATATCCTACACCAGAACTCCGGAAATAACTTCAGAGTGGATAGAGGCCTTGAATTGGATAAAGAGGAATACGCCAGAGGATTCCGTCATATTGGCTTGGTGGGATTATGGCTACTGGATCCAAACTTTGGCTAATAGGAGAACTGTAATAGACCCGAGTAACCTAAAGCCTTCGAGGAATGCAGAGATATCTAGGGCTCTGTTCAGTCCAGAAAAGGAAGGAATTGAGGTCTTCTTAAAATACGAGGCGGATTACGTCTTAATAGACAGATATTGGGAGCTCAGGAAGGGTCCTCCAATAGCTAGTGTCGGAGGGGTAGACTTCTATAGGTATTTCGAGATAACAGGAGAAGAATTCAACGTAAAGGAAAGTGGAAAGGACTTATTGTACATCAAAATGATTTGTCCAGAAGTATTTCATCCAGAGTACTTGGAATTGGTGAGAAGCTTTGGTGAATGGGAATTTTGTAACTCGAAGGGAAGAGTTCTCCTCTACAGACTAAGAAAAGAGGAAATAGTAGGTAAACAGAGCTAGTATTCCCATTTCCACCTCTACGGAGTACATTAGCAGAACCAGGGACTTCATGAAGAAATCGGTAAAATGGGGTAGAAGTAAAAGGAAAGCTATGAATTCCACTTTCATTTCTATTGAGAGTAAAGCTATTGTGGCACCCATTCCGAAGGTCCCGACGTCTCCTGGGAATACCCTAGAGGGATACCTGTTGTAGTAGAGGAAGGCCACCAAGGATCCCATGAAGGAAGACAACACTAGTGCTGATGTCAAATTCCCGGTGTCTATAGCTATGGGCATGAGGAAAAAAGATGCTATTAAACACATTCCTGCCTCAAGTCCATTGAATCCTGCCATGAC
>NJEE01000102.1 GCA_002255045.1 Candidatus Bathyarchaeota archaeon ex4484_205
GATAGTGCCTCCAATATTAACCTTTCTCCATGCTCATAATCCTCCGTCAAAGCTGAGAGTAGCCCTCTTATTAACTTCAGATTAGCCATAATAGAGGCATATCTCTTTACCGTTGGATCTCCCTCGATATCCTCGATGACCGAGGAAATATTTGCTCTAATGTCCTCTCTAAGCTCTCTGTAGTCTAACATTGTCTTAGCTAGACTGAGTTTCATCATTAGTATAATCCTCGGAGAACAACCTTCACATTTCTCTATGGCTTCTCTTAGATATTTCTCTGCTATTTCGTAGTTTCCCTTTTCAGCTTCTATCTTCCCAATTAAGAAGTTTAATAATGACTTATCTACTTCATATTTCTCGTATTCTCTCATTGTATGGAGTATCTCCTCTGCAGATTTTATCTCTCCCTTATCCAGTAGAATTAGCCCCTTCATGAGTAGCCTAGTTGTGATCTCGCGATGATCTCCAGTAGAGAAAGCTATCTCTAGCCCTTCGTCCATCACAGCGATTGCTTCATCGAGTTTTCCTAGTGAGTATAATGCATCAGCCTTCAAAAATAGTGCCCTCATTTCCTGTATTCTGTCTCCCATGTTCTTGCTTATTTCTATTACCCTTTCGGAATAATCCAATGCCTTCTTGGTTTCTCCAAATAGTAGCTCACTTATTCCTAAGTTTAGCAGCAATACAGACATTCCTAGTTTGTATCCTTTACTTTGGAACTCTTCCATTACCTCTTTCAACTCTCCTCTTCCAGACAGATCTCCTGACGCTAATTTAGTGACTCCAAGGTTAAATTTGCATTTAAGTTCTGATAGCTTGTCTCCCTTCCTAGTCGCTAGGTCTGCAGCTTTGTCATACAGTCTAATTCCCTCTTCGTACCTGAAATCGGAGACTTTAAGATCTCCAAGAAGTCTTAGATACTCGTAATATATATCTGTCTCTAAACACACTCTCTCGCACTCTTTTAAGAGAGTTGATATCCCTTCTTTTTCTTTTCTAGATTCCATAGCCCTTATTCTTGATAGAAGACACATACAGAGCCCTTCACTATAGCTAGAATTCCTTGACGCCTCTACACCTCTTTCAGACGCTCTGACACTAAGTTCTATATTACCTAGGAGTCTGCTCACAACAGAAATTAAGTATAGGGCATCTGAGTAGGAGGCGTAATCCCCTATTCTCTCGGAGAATTTCAAAAGCTCATATGATTCTTCCAGGACTTCTTTCAGATGACCTTTAACAATGAACTCCTCTCCTTTGAGTAAGACGCTACTTTTCAGATTAATGCACCCCCGAAGGCCCAATGACTGTACGAATTTCCGACAGAAACGCTCTACCGTCGCCTCCTTCTAGCTTTGTGGTTGCTCTGGAAGTGGATATATATAAAACTATGTGCGTACTTGTTCTCCAGAGTCACTTCTGTTTTACAATCCAATTTTTCTTCACCATATGGCAAAATATCGTGGGAACTGGTGGCATAGAGTTTTTAATAGGGAGGTTCTGCGAGAACTCATGTGTCATACTGGGGGAAGGAGACTTGACAGTAGGACTTAGAAATAGACTCAAGATCCTAAAGAAAGAGGTATTAGGAGTGGGAGAGCTGGTAAAACTAGAAACAGACATGGCCATATCATCACTAAATGGTAAGACTGTAGAAGGATTGGAGAAATTGGATCGTGATGTTTCTGAGAGAGTAAACGTAATTGAAAAAAGGTGTTTCGACTGTATAGCTCTGTACCAGCCAGTTGCGGGAGACCTCAGGGTCATAGGCTCTTGTCTCAAGATAATAACAGATCTTGAAAGGATTTCTAGACTTTCACTGCACATATACGATATATCGAAGGAGATGAAGTCTGTCCCAAAGATGAAAAGCCTTAGGGAGATGTGTCTAATTGCCAAAGAGATGTTAGACCTATCTCTAAGAGCATTTAGAGAGGAAAACGTGAAGTACGTAGAAAAACTATCTGAGCTGGATGATAGGGTTGACGAACTCTTTTACGAGATATACAGAGAAGTGACTCACAGAATGACTGAGGAGGAGGAATATCTAGCCAAAGGACCTTTGATACTCTTCATAGCTAGATATCTGGAGAGAATTTCTGATCACGCTTGTAAAATCGGAGAAGCTGTTATATACATGGTAACTGGAAGGAGAGAGACAATAAAGTGAGGAGCTCTCACAAGCCACTGACCCCTGTTCGGGTTAGCAAAAGTATTAAATATTAAGGGCACATGTATCAAAGGGGGCCCGTAGCTCAGCCAGGTAGAGCGCCAGGCTCATAACCTGGTGGTCGCGGGTTCAAATCCCGTCGGGCCCACCATTCAAGTTATCTCCTCCTCGAGTTTCCTTATCCCTTCCTCTTTCCCGAAAACAAGCAAATTGTCGCCCTTCTCTATAACAAAGTCTGGATCAGGATTTGGGATTACCTCTCCACCCCTCATAACAGCTATTACAATTCCATTGTATTTCTCCTTGATTCCTGATTCCCTTATACTCTTACTTAGGAAGGGTGAGCTTTCCTTAACTTTTATTTGGAATAATCTGCTCCGACTCTGTATAGCCTATCTATGTTCTCCTCTCTGTTGGAGACTACCACTACTCTGAGGTTCGGATTCATGTCCTTGGCCGTGACGGTGAGGAACACATTCTCTGCGTCGTCTCCGAACGTTGATGCTAACCCTTTGGCTCTATCTACTCCTGCTCTCTTAAGAGTCTCTTCTGAGAGGGCGTCTCCATGTATTACTTTTATTCCCTTTTCAGTTAATTCCCTAACCTTTTCCTCGTCTTTTTCTATTACAACAAATGGTTTTTCCATCTTCTCTAGTTCTCTGACTAGTATTTCCGCTATTTTACCGTATCCACATATTATGTAATGGTCCTTTAGATCCACATATCTCTCGATCAATCCCAGTACCTCCTCGACCTTCTCTGTGACTACCCTGCCCACTAGCGTGTGTAGCAGTAGGTAAATAGATAACCACCCGATCACTATTAGCAAAGCCGTGAAAATCTTTCCAGTTCGTGTAGTAGGGACGTAGTCTCCATATCCCACTGTAGATAGCGTTATCACTACCCAGTATATGGAATCTAACAAACTGTGTCTCTCTATAGCTGAAAAGCCAAGAGCACCTAGGAATATGACCAATACAACTAATATCAATAAGTGTAGGGGCTTCATCTCAGGTCCCTAGTCTCCTTAGGTTCTTTATCATCTCTTGAACAGAGCTTATCCTAGACAGAACTAGAGGAATTCTCTCCAACTTCGCCAATGTAACACCCACGTTGTCCACTTCTTGAGGGCCGTGCAGTACCACCATGCTTGGCTTTATTCCCTTGACTCTTATAGCCACCATTGGAGATCTGCCGTGTGAGACTCCAGTGAATATCAAAGCTCTCTCGGTTGTCCACCCATAAAGCCTAATGAACTCATCAGACGAGAGCTTGAGTATTGCCTTTATGCTATCTATGACGGTATATCCATATATCGACTTGTCCACTAAGTCCTCGTTGGCAAGTACGACCCCCTCAACAGCGTCACATATCTCCCTACCATTTCTAGGTCTAGTAAACTCCCTCATGTCCAGTATTACATCGGTTGGGATCTCTGAAGCTAACATCTTGCTGAAAGCTCTTATTACTTGTCCTCCCTGTTCCTCGTCTATTCTTATGAGAGTTTCAACGAACTTCTTTATCGTGTTCGCTCCAGGAGATCTCCTTCTTCCCTTTTCGTAGTCACTTATTACCGAGGAGGATACGTTCAAGTGCTCTGCCAATTGACTTTGTGACACTCCAAACATTTCTCTCCACTTCTTCATAGCATCTCCTGGTCTCTCAGAGAGAGCTATTTCGCCAGCGATTATCTTAGCTAATTTCTCTTTGGTAGATTCGGTTCCCAAACATAACCCTCCTTTTCCAATATGGATCTAGCAGCTAATATTCCCGTAGATGCTGCTATTACAATATTTCTGGATATCCCAGCTCCATCTCCTACTGCGTATAGGTTCTTAATGTTTGTTTCCATTCCCTGATTTACTTTCACTCTCATGCTGTACTCTTTTATCTCTATTGCATATAATAGTGTGGAGTCGGCTGCTACCCCTGGGATCACGTAATCCAATCTCTCTATGCTCTCCACTATATCCGTGACGAACCTGTAAGGCATTGCCATGGCTATGTCTCCTGGAGTTACATCTCTTAGGGTTGGTCTGACATAACTCCTCCTTATTCTAGACCACGTGCTCCTCCTCCCGTTTAACAAATCTCCTAATCTCTGAATTATGGGCTTTCCACCTCCTATGTTAGTCACAGACCTAGCTATTGCCCTTCCATATTCTGCGGCATCTTGGACTGGCTCTGTGAGTTTAACTCTTACCAATAGAGCGAAATTACTATTCTCGCTCTTATTATCTTTCATGGTGTGACCGTTCACACTGACGAAGTCCTCATAGACCTCATTTATTACGTATCCTCCGTGATTTACGCAAAAAGTCCTCACGAAGTCGTCATATGTTTTAGTCATTATGTGAAACTTCGGATCCCACACTATCTCGGTAACAGGCTCCAAGACAACTTTCGGAACTTCTACTCTAAGACCTAAATCAACTGGATTGTGTTCTGCCTCTACTCCCAGTCTTTTTATCTCTTGAGAGAACCACTTAGCCCCAGATCTTCCAGGAGCTACTACCACGTAGTCTGAATCTATTTCCTTGTTGTTTTCCAAGACTACTCCTTTAGCTGTCTCACCGTCTGTCTTTATTCCCTTCACCTTGGTGTTAAACATGATCTTGACTCCCATTCGTTTAAGGGTCCTCTTGAGGTTTGTTATGACCCTCACTGAGTTCTCTGTGCCTAGGTGTCTCACTGGAAATTCTAGGAAATCTATTCCTGCAGCAGCTGCCTTTTTCTTTAGCTCCAGATTGCCTCCGACATATGGGGTTATGTCTAACTTGCCGTCGGAGAATACTCCAGCTCCTCCGAAACCGTGAGTTACGTGGCATATCTTGCAATATGTACATCTTCCAAGTCGCATCATAGGGCAATGTCTGTTATCTATGTCTGGACCTTGTTCTATTAGCAATATGTCCATGTCACCTGATTTGCCCAATTCGAATGCTGTGAATATTCCAGCTGGTCCTGCACCAATTATGGTTACTTTCAAGTTATCCCCAGCTCCTTTCTACCTCAGGTCTTTCAAGTTTTCCCGTACCATCTATTTATATGCCG
>NJEE01000042.1 GCA_002255045.1 Candidatus Bathyarchaeota archaeon ex4484_205
TTTAAAAACTGAAGAGTTTGAAATACCACTACCAGAAATATTAAACGTGAAAATCAGCAGACTTGCGTCTCCGATTCGTGCTTCCGCATCTAGGCGATAAATCATAGAGCGTTTCACAAACAATGAGTTTAACGTGACCTCTAGGATTGGCACTAATGCACTGGGATTGAATTCTCAGAGCATCAATCTTTTAAACGATTGGGAGAGAATCAGTGCAGATGATGAATGTCGTCTCGCCTGAGCAATGATGAGCACGGAGGTGTCTGAATAATAGGGAGGTGTGTGTTTGAAAAGGGGTGCCGAAATATTTGCTTCTGACAGGGGTAAGAGTAGGGAGAGAGGTCCGCTGGAGTTCAAGTCCCATTTAGTTGAAAGAGAAGGAGACCTGGGACTATTATGTAGGAAGGACGTGATCACAGTCTACTCTTCCACCAGAATAGAGGAAGCTATAGAGGAAATGGTTAGGGCTAAGATAAAGAAACTTCCAGTAATAGACGCTGGAACTAAGAGACTGCTAGGAATGGTTACTAGTTACGACATAGCGGATTTCCTCGGAGGTGGCGAGAAACACAACATAATAACTAAGAGACATAATGGAAACTACCTCTCGGCCATAAACGAGCCTGTTAGAGAAATAATGGCGAGTGATATACCAAGAGCCTATGTAGAGGAGAGCTTAGAAGAAGCCATGGAGAGATTAGTAAAGAGTAAGTACACTGGTATGCCTGTATTAGACGAAAACGATAGGGTAGTTGGAATAATAACGGAGAGAGATTTCATCAAACCAATAGCCGGTTTAGAGACTGGAATAAGTGTTAGAGACGTAATGACTGAGGAAGTTTTAACTCTACCTCCAGGTGCTCCCCTAATAGATGCAATGAGGGCTATGGTAAGGAACGTCTTCAGGAGAATACCGATCACAAGCGAAGGGTCCCTTTTAGGAATAATCACCACGATTGACATACTGAGTCACTTCATAGAGAAAGAGACGTTTTCCAAGATAAGATCCTCTGGATTGGAGATTGTTCTAAATGAGGAGATATCCAGACTGATGACCAAGGAGGTAATAACAGTATCCCCAGATAAAGACGTCGGATATGCTTCGAAAATAATGCTGGACAGGGAAATAGGCGGTCTGCCAGTTTTGTCAAATGGAGAATTGGTTGGAATTGTGACCGAGAAGGACGTCATTTCTTCTTTTATTTGAAGTGATCGAAATGAGGAGGAGGATAGTGCATATATCCGATACGCACATAACTCCCTTGGGAAGGTTTCTCTCGGACGTATACGATGCAATGGTAGAGAAAATAAACGAAGAAAGAGCTGATCTAATAATACATTCTGGAGACGTGACAGACTACGGGTTTCTACAGGAATATAAATTAGCCAGAGATAGATTGGCAGAGTTTGAACTGGAACCTTTGGTAATTCCAGGGAATCACGATTACAGGAACTTAGGTCATACTCTCTACCCAGAGTTCATAGGGGAGACACACACAGTCATGGAGGTTGAAGACTTGGGCATAATAGCTATAGACACCAGTGTGCCTGATCTAAACGAAGGGAGACTCGGGAGAACTGGTCAGACTCACCTGATGAGTGGTCTAAGAGAGTTTCAAGAGCTCATTAAAGTCGTGGTTCTCCATCATCACTTGGTCCCAGTTCCGGAGGCGGGAAGAGAGAGAAACCTGATAGACGATGCCGGGGACGTCCTCAAAATAATATGTGAGAATGGAGCAGACCTAGTTCTCTGTGGCCATAGACACGTCCCAAATGCTATTAAAGTCGAGAATACTGTGATAGTAAACGCTGGAACTCTTTCTTCTGTCAAAACAAGGGGATATCATGGAAATTCATACAATCTGCTAGAGATTACAGAGAAGAGAATTAGAGTGAAGGTAATCAGATACTTAGATGGGAACTTCGACGTGGAAATGGAAAAAGAGTACAAGAGGATGGATTCTCCCTGAAACCTCAAGTGACGAAATTTCACTGGGATCATGGCTTTAATATCAGGCAGTAAGGTGTCGACATTATATTACTTTGCTATCTGATCCATTCCTGTACTTATTATCTCCTCTGCTTTTCCTATCCCCTTTCCTAGCTCTATATCGAATCCTAAGTCCTTTAATGTCATTTCCAGTGCTGAAATCGTGATTAATACTTCTCTCTCTGTTATGCTCCCCATGTGACCTATCCTGAATATTTTCCCTGAGAGATGGTCTTGGCCTCCGGCTATTATCACTCTGTATTTGCTTCTCATCCTCCCTCTGAGTTCCTTGTCCTCTATTCCTTCAGGAATCTTCACAGCAGTGACTGTCCTAGATTCATATCCTCTTTCTGGGAATAGTTCCAGTCCCATTTCCCTTACTGCACTCCTCACAGCATCAGAAAATATCTCATGTCTCTTTATGCTGTTCTCGAGACCTTCAACGTTTACTATGTAGTCCAAAGCCTCTCTGAGAGCATAGAAGAGTGGCACGGATGGTGTATATGGTGTCTCTGGAACTTCCTTCTCCAAACTCCCCTTGTACCTCTTTAGATCTAGGTAATACGTCCTCCTCCTATTTCCTTTCTCTTCTATCCTCTCCCAAGCCCTCTCACTTACTGATATCATTGCCAAACCTGGAGGAGTTGCTAAACACTTTTGAGACCCAGCAATCGCTAGATCTATCCCGAAATCGTCTACCCTTATGTCGTCTCCTCCCAGGGACGAGATAACGTCTAGTACGTATAAGGCCTCGCTTTCCTCCCTTATTACCTTTCCTATCTCTCTTATTGGATTTCTTATGCCTGTGGAGGTTTCATTATGTACTACAGCTACTACTTCCACATCTGGATTCTCTCTCAGCATGTCCCTTATTAAATCCGGTCTCAGGGCTTTTCCCCACTCTAGTTTCACTTCTATTACATCTGCACCATAAGATTTCGCTATATCCACGAATCTCTGGCTGAATTTTCCATAAACTGGTACTAGAACCTTATCACCCTCTGATACCGTGTTGGAAATAGCTGCGTCCATGCAAGCAGTTCCTGAACCAGTCACTATGAACACGTCCCCTTTAGTTCTGAAAATCTCTTTCATCATTTCTACACATTCCTTTAGGATTTCAGAGAAGTCTTTGCTTCTATGTGACATTATCGGCTTAGACATTTCTCTTAGAACCTTACTCGAAACCGGTGTTGGGCCTGGAATCATTAGGAGATCTCTCTCGTCCCACAACTCCATCCCCCCGGAGGGAAGGTAGTCAGTCTTTTAACCTTTCCCCAATTCTAGTGATCACACACCTACTCGCTGGGTGGGAAGCTTGCCCAGACCCATCTTCTTCCTGAGTGATTTCGGCACCAAAGATTGGTACGTAGCGAGTGTCAAGTCAAAAATAATTAGTATAAGTCCTAATTCTTATATAGTAGATGTTACTCACGAAATAGAGCCGTTTAATATTCTTCAGGGAGCTTTCGTCCTTTACAACTTGTCTAAGGATTTGTCGTCAGAAAGCGTTATACTTGGGGTAGTGGATCCAGGGGTGGGTACCTCTAGGAGAGGGATAGTGATAGAGACCTCCAAGGGAAACTACTACGTGGGGCCTGATAACGGATTGTTATATCCAGCATCGTCCTCAGAAGGGATATCGAGGGCCTTTCACATACTGGAAAGTGGAGATGAGTCCAAAACTTTTCACGCCAGAGATTTGTTTGCACCCGTTTCTGCTCTTCTTTCCTACGGGGAAATCCCAGCGAATTTAAGAGAAATTTCTCCTGAAGAATTGAAAAAACTGGAAATCCCAGATGCTGTGATATCTGAGAAAACCTGCGTGGCCAAAATACTACATTCAGATAGATTCGGAAATCTAATAACTAACGTGAGAGATTGGTCCCTAGAAACCGAGGAGGAAGTAGAACTCTTAACCAGTAAGGGTGAAAAGCTAGTTGTGAGATTTCTCGAAACATACGGGGAAGCTAGAGACAGGGAAATCATTATCCTGAGAGGTAGTTCTGGATTTCTGGAGATTTCCATAAAGGAAGGAAATGCCAGAGAGATTACAGGTCTTGTCCCTGGTGAAGAAGTAGTCCTGAGAAGAAGAAAAAAGTAAATTCACGCATTTCATACTCGGGGGGTAATTTGAGGTACCTAATCGTATCCATGTTAGTTTTGGTTTCGATGGTTCAGCCAGGAGTTAAAGAAGAAAGAGATGTTTTAGATGAAGCTCTAGATGAAATTGACGTGGAAAAGCTAGGATTCCAAATAAAGGATAGTTGGATATACTTCCCGAGAAGCGAATACACCCTGCCTTTCTTCTGGGGGATATTCCAAGAGCCGCTCAGAATCTATGAGTTCTCAGACACTTTAGCGAATTCAGCTAATAGAACTAGAAGTGGCGAGTACTCTAGATTCGCCTGGAATTGTCTATTGAGAATGGGATACAAGGTCTCCCTCTACGGACCTAACTTATTCCTAGACGAAAACAGGACTATTGATCAAATAAGGGAAATGTATCTCCTGAAAATGGAGCCAATAAGAGGAAAAAGCTTTTCCCAGGTTTCATTCGACTTAGAGAAGGAATACTCCGAGAAGTTAAATGCTCTCCCAGACGAAGTGGATTCAACCCTCGCTAGACTTCTCCAAGGATTAATCGAGTCTTGGAAGTGGCGTGAAATAGCATTCAGAAATTGTAAGAGTTCTGTTTTCGGAATAAGAGACTTCACCTCTACCCAGCCGGATGGAACTAAGTTCTATCCGGAAGTACAAGACCTAGAGAGTTGTTTGGATTTCCCATCCCTGTATTACTCAGGGATGATTCTCCTCTATACAATTGAAGAATTAAGAGACGATTTGTCCTCCATTAGTGACTTGAAATTAAAGGAGAAAGTAGAACTAGAAACTCCTCTGGGGAAAGTGATAGTAGGTAGTTCCGAGAAAGACGTTCACGAATTGGAAGACGTGTTCCTATTACTCGACTTGGGAGGAGATGACTACTACTCCGGAGAAATAGCATCTACCTCAGAGAAGGTTGGGGTCTCTCTCCTGATAGACTTGGGAGGAAATGATGAATATGAGGGAAAGATCTCCTCTGGGACAATGGGATCCTCTCTGCTACTAGACGTTGAAGGCAACGACAAATACTCCTCGAGTGGATACTCTCAAGGGCTAGCTTTCTTCGGATTCTCCTTTCAAATAGATGAGAATGGAGATGACAAGTACTTCCTAATGGGAGAAGCTGGGCAAGGGGCTGGTATATTCGGTCTAGGAGTATTAATGGACTTCAAAGGGAACGACTTCTATTACTGCATGGGAGATTGCCAAGGATATGGTGGAGTCGGAGGTTTCGGTTCTCTGGTTGATCTCGATGGAGATGACTCCTATAAAGCTGAATGGGATCCTAGGGTCATAGACAGGAGTGATTACCACACGAATGGAGAGTGTAACTACAGCAATGCTCAAGGAGCTGGATTCGGCAGAAGGGGAGATGGCTCAGATGGACACATTTGGTCAGGAGGTCTAGGTGTTTTATTGGACCTTAAAGGAAATGATGAATATGAAGCCGGTACTTTCTCTCAGGGGATAGGATACTGGTTTGGTGTTGGAATACTTTACGATAAAGCTGGAAACGATCATTATAAGAGTGCTTACTTTACCCAAGGCTCTTGCGCTCATTACTGCATAGGAGCTCTCCTTGATCTTGGAGGAAACGATTCACATGAGCTATTCTCTACTGCAGGAGCAGCGTACGGTTTCGGATGGGACTTTGGGATCGGTTTCTTCCTAGATAAAGGAGGGGACGACTCTTATAGTGCAAAGAGGATAAGTTTCGGATGTGCCGAGGTAAATTCAATAGCTATTTTCTTAGAGCTAGGAGGGAATGACTCATATCACTTTAATGGGAAATTGGGATTTGGAGCTTCTGACAAAAGAGGGAGATATCATCCGGAGATAGGTATGATGAGGTACGAGGTGCCGTCGATTGGAATATTCGTTGACGTCCACGGTGAAGACATCTACGATTGGGAAGAAGGGATTGCGGAGAATGACTCTAAGTGGTTCAGTCCCCCTAGGAAAGAATGGGGAAAGATGATTAGGAGGGGGATCGGAATAGATTCAAACGAAGGGTACATAGGTTTCATTGAAGAAATAGAAAGACTGAAAGAAACGTTGGGAAGTAGTTAGTTGTTCACTCCTAATCCCATGACTTTTTTATTGTGCTATCTTTATCCCACTCTTTCTTTTTGAGATTAGCACCACTCTGCTTTCTTTTGATTCCGAAACTATGTGATACCCTAGTTCTTTTGAGAGCTCCTCTGAGAACTTCAGTATTTCCCAATGTTTGGGCATGTTCCCCGGATTCAATCTGTATCTGGAATAACCCAGATTCATGTAGGCCTTTGGCTCTATGAAATCCGGCTCGGCAATTGAGTCCAATTTGACGTAATCCTCAACGAATGGCATGTTCCATCCCTTCACCAGAGTGTGTCTTATCACTCTCCTAGTCCCTAGAGAAGGTAATAGTCTCAAGGTCTCTATTAGAGATTCCCAAGCTCTTGGAACTCTCGGAAGGTTTAGGGCTTCGAAGACTCTTTCGTTAGGTGCTGTGACACTGACGTACAGTTGAGTTGGGAGAGGATCGAGTTCTTCCAAAGCCTTGGGATTCGTGCCGTTGGTCACTAGGAAGGTAGTGAAGCCTTTCCTGTGAGCTTCCTCTATGAACTCTCCTAGTTCTGGATAGAGAGTTGGTTCTCCAGCCAGGGAAATAGCTATGTGTTTTGGTTCCATTGCCTCTTCGAATTTCTCCTTATTTACCTTTGGATTTCCACCAAAACCACTTATCAGTGCTCTTTGTGCCTCTATGGATTTCTCCAGTAAATAGGATGGATCGTCCCACTCTTTCATCTCAACGTATGGGTAGTTGTTATACCTCCAGCAAAAGAGGCAGTTCAAATTACAATGAAAGACAGAGGGGGTCATTTGAATACATCTATGACTTTCTATCCCGTAAAACTTCTGCTTGTAGCAGTATCTGTCACCTCTGAGAGACTCCTTTGTCCAGTGGCAAAGCTTAACCCCCCCTGCTTTTCCGACCAGTTTATATCCCTGCCTAAGGAGTAGTTCCCTCTGCATGTTCCTCCCTAGGGTAGGAGAGTTTAAAAATGTTGCCCAAGACTCTAGCTAGGAAATACGGACTACGGGAATTCATGGTAAAGAGATATATTGAAATATTTGGAGTTAAAGGGACGAAAGAATTTCTAGATAAAGTTGAGAAGGGTATTAGCAGCTACGTACGTGTGAACACCATAAGAGGAAGAGAAGAGGAGATAACATATCGGCTAATGGAAAAGGGATTCGATCTCAAAGACACTTTCGTCCCACACGTTTACTCCATAAAAGGAGATTTTTCTCCATCCAGTAGCCTGGAGTATCTAAGAGGAGAGATTTTTCTTCAAGACTTGAGTTCAGCATATGCTTCTTTTTCATTGGGGGTTAAAGAGGGGGAGAGAGTGCTTGACATGTGCTCAGCTCCAGGTGCTAAGACTACGCACATAGCTCAATTAATGCGTAACAAAGGTGAGATCCTAGCAGTAGATTCTTCCAAGACTAGGGTTTTATCGTTGATTTACAACCTAGCTAGATGTGGTGTGAGAAATTGCTACGTATGGATAGAGGATTCAAGGAAACTTCCATCGATGATAAAGAGCAAGTTCGATAGGGTGTTATTAGATGCTCCTTGTACTGGAGAAGGAGTGATTTCGAAAGATAGATCTAGAAAATTATCCAGAGCCGAAAAAGACTACTCAATAATGAGTTCCATTCAGAAGGAATTGATATCATCCGGACTTTCTCTTCTAAAAGAGGGAGGAATACTCGTGTACTCCACCTGTTCAATATCGCCGGAGGAGAATGAAGAAGTCATATCATATGCTTTAGAAAATTTTCAAGTAGAGATTATTCCACTGGAATTCGGTGAGAGAGGACTGAAAAGCTTTATGGGTAGAAAATATCCGAGAGAGGTGACTAAATGCCGTAGGTTTTATCCACACGTTCACGATACCTATGGATTCTTCTTGGCTAAATTGAGGTTGGTGAAGGAGGTGAAAACTTGACTCCCAGTTGGTTCAAATCACTAAAAAGATGGGTCGAAAATTTGAATTCTGAGTATGAGGATGAGATAATGAAATTCATGAAATGGTGTCTAGACAGTGAGATTCTGATTAAGAAAGAGAATTTAATTCTTCTATTAACTTCAAGGGAGAGATCTGTTCATAGAATCTGTCTTAGGATATTCAGAGATGCCAAGAGATGAAGAGTGTCTTTTAATCTGTGACGCTTACGGCAGAGACTTCGGAATAGGAAGGTACAAAAGAGGAGAAAGGATAATAGTGAATCTACTAGACCGAGGGCTTTATTTGAGGAAGGGATACTGAGGTGGTAGATTACATGGTGAAGGTTGCAGTACACTCCTCGGATTGCGATGGAATACTCTCCGCCTCTCTAATACTGTTGAAATACCCAGAGGCAGAAATAGATTTCCTAACAGTAGAAGAAGCTAAAGAGACCAATAAAGAATATGACATAGCTGTAGATCTCCCTAGGCCTAGGAAATGTAGGCTTTGGATAGATCATCACGAGAGCAACTCTGATCTCAAAAGAAATGGAGATTACTTTGATCCTAACGCTAATTCTGCAGCTTCTCTCTTAGTCAAGGCATTGGATCTAGAGAGATCGAAAATAGCTAGGGATATAGTCGAGATGGCTAACCTAGCTGATACCGGAAGACACACGGATGATCTCCTGATACTAGACAGAGTGATAAAGTGGAACCAAGGAAACAAAGAGAAGCTCCTAGCTATAGCAAGGGCTGTTTCCAAGTCTGGCAGAGATTTCATGAGGGAAGAGCTAATATCCTCAGAGTGGAGGAAGATTAAACCTGAGATCGAGAGATTCAACAAGAAAATAGAGGAAATAGTTTCAAGAATGTGGAGGAAATTGCGAAGAAATTGGGCGGAGGGGGACACGTGCATGCGTCTGGATCATCAATAACGGAGGGAGAGCTATATAAAGTGGTTGAGGAAATCTCCAGGAGGTGGGGTCCGGTTGTTTACTTCAGGGTACGATGAAGTGCAAATACTAATCCACGGGAGAGCTGGGCAGGGAGTCGTGCTCTTGGGATATCTCTTAGGGAAGATAGCCTCGGAATGTGGATTTAACTGTCTTCAGACGAGTAGCTACGGTGCAGAGGCGAG
>NJEE01000043.1 GCA_002255045.1 Candidatus Bathyarchaeota archaeon ex4484_205
GTTGGGAAATATTTAAAAAGATAAAATGATGATTAAATCGGCTATTGTCGAACTATAGAAATTCTTCTGCCTTGTGGCATGCAACGAGCCTTCCGTTGACCTCTTTTAGTTCAGGATGCTTCTTCATACATACTTCCGATGCATAAGGACAACGATCACTAAATTTACATCCAGGCGGAAGCTCGGTAAGGCTGGGTATGTCAAGTGATCTGAGTGGAGGGATACCTCTCTTTCTAGTCTCCACAGGATCAGGTATTGGAATTGCACTTATCAATGTTCTAGTATAGGGATGTATGGGGTTCTGTATAACTTCTTCGCCTGGACCTATTTCAACTATGCTTCCGAGGTACATGACCATGACCCGCCCACCTCCCTTCGCCACAAAATACCTTGCTATGCCGAAATCATGGGTGACAAATAAATAGGACACCTTAAATTTTTTCTGTAAGTCTAGAAGTAGATCAACTACGCCGATTCTCAGAGAGGCGTCTAACATGGATACTGCCTCATCTGCAAGAATGTACTTGGGATTGACTGAGAGGGCTCTTGCAATGAGTATGCGTTGCATCTGTCCTCCACTCATTCTAGCAGGATATCTATTAAGGAAGTCTTCAGGGGGGCTGAGACCAACCATGCACAACAACTCTTTGGCTTTCTCCCAGGCTTCATCCCTATTTTTGGCAATTTTGTACTTAAGGATAGGAGGCAGGAGAGTGTCAGCTATCTTTCTCATAGGGTTGATAGCGTTATATGGGTTTTGATGAATTATCTGGGCGCTCTTTCTGAAATCTCTGAACTCTTCCTTACTCATTTGCCAAATATTCTTTCCATAGTAGAATACTGAACCCTCTGTTGGTTTTAGAAGACCCAATGTGAGTCTTCCTAAAGTGCTCTTTCCACATCCACTCTCTCCAACTAATGCGACATTTTCACCTTCATATATTGCAATATTTACATTATCTACAGCGGTGATATGTTTTCGCGGGCTGAAGAGGCCTGCTTTCACCTCGAATCTCATAGTTAAGTTTTGCGTAGAGATCATAGGAGTATTCTCGCTCATTTGTTTATCTCCCTCCAGAAGTGGCAAGCTATTAACCATCCATCCTCAATTTTTTCTTGCTCTGGAAATTCTTTTTTACATATCTCTTTAGCATACGGACATCGTGGATGGAATCTGCATCCTGGTGGAGGATTGATGGGGTCTGGAAGAGGACCTGGAAGAGGTTTAAGGCCTGAGACATCACCCACGATTGAAGGAATAGCTGAGAGTAATGCTTTTGTATACGGGTGCTTCGGCTCGTAAAATATCTGTTCAGCTGTTCCTAGCTCTACAATTTTCCCGCTGTACATGACGGCAACTCTATCTGCGATCTCAGCTATTGTAGCGAGGTCGTGTGTGATGAATATCATGGTGATACCGAGTTTTCTCTGGATGTTTCTGAGAATAGTTACGAGGAATTTTTGAGTGAGTATATCTAGTGCTGAGGTTGGCTCATCAAGTATTAGGAGACGTGGCTCCAGAAGCATTGCCATGGCAGTTACAACCCTCTGCTTCATGCCTCCACTCAGCTCATGGGGATAGCGGTCTAGAACTACATCAGCATCCAATCTCACTTGCTCGAGAAGTTTCTTAGCTCTCTCTCTTATCTCCTCCCGTGTTGCCTCCTCATGTGCTATATAGGTATCTATCATGTGATCTACTACCTTGAGAACTGGATTGAGTGAGGAGAAAGCCCCTTGGAAGACTATTGCGATGTTTTTCCATCTGAATTCACGGAGCTCGTCCTCATCCAATTCAAGGACATCAACACCATCAAAGATCACCTTGCCACTCCTTATATAACCATTCACATCAACAATATTTAGTACTGCATGTGCAAACACAGATTTTCCACATCCACTCTCACCGACCAGACCTAGAACTTCTCCTTCATATACATCTATGTCCATTTCATCGACTGCTCTCAAAACGCCTCTTGGAACTCGAAATTCCACGGTTAAATCTCTGACTTTAAGAAGAGGCTCGGCATCGTACCTTATTCTTGGCCTATGGAGTTCTCCCCCCTCTTTTAACAGCGAGTTTGACACGTTGTTCCCTCCTTACGACTCAAAATATTTCCCTTCAAATATTATATGAATGTTTTGTTATCTTAACAGAAAACACTTAATTCAACTGAGGTGGTAAAGGTTTCTGAAAAATTTTCATTCTATATTGATCTCACTTTCCTCCGACTGCCTCTCTACGGACTAGTATCGCAACCACGATGAGGAAGATTATACCAGTAAAAAGTGCTATAATATCGACTATAAACTCAGCCGAGTCGATGGGAATGCTGTAAAGTAGGGGGATTATGGAGAGGAAAACTATGAGTACCCCTAAGTTGAAGGCGAGACGACCTACTTGAGGATTCATTTTCACACCCCTCAGACTCAGAATATGGTTATTTAAGTTATTTAAAAAATTGCTCCGAGGAATTTAAGTTATATTATACCTGATAAGGTAAGTAAAGGGGAGTATGAAGGACCTAACCAAGGAGATTTTCACCATGCTCTTTCTTCTCACAGATGCCAGGTATTTGCTCAGAACCCATAAGTTCCATGAGGGAGGGAGGTATCTTCCCCGAGGGGAGCTTATGAGAATATTGGTGGAGATTAAGGAGAGTCTGAAGAGGGTTGAGGACATAATAGAAAGAGATGATTACTTGGATGTGGGAGGGATGGATATAGTAGAAGGCTTAGAAGTGAGGACGATTGAAGAAGAGTACATAAATATTAATCCTATACAAGTGGGAGGAAGGCTTACGCCAGAAGCTATGAAGGCGATAATAGCCTATGCAGATGGGTATTCTGTGTGCGATTGGTGTCTGAAACCCTTCAGATTGGATAGGATAAGAAGACCACAACTTGAGAGGTTCCACAAGGAGCTTGCAGAGTTCATCGGTATGAGAGAAGCGAGGTTAGTTCCCGGCGCTAGGAGAGGATTTCAAGCAGTTATAAATTCTGTGGCAAGAGATGGAATAGTCGTAGTTTCCTCTCTTGCTCACTATACGGAATACTTGGCTGCGGAGGAGGCAGGAGCCAAGGTATATGAAATTCCGGTGGGGGAGAATAACATTATAAGACCTGAGAACTTGGAGGAGAAGATCACAGAGATTAAAAGGAAGATGGGGGAAGAACCGGACTTGGTAATTGTTGATCATGTGGATTACCAATATGGGAATCTTCATCCTATAAGGGATTTGTCTAGGGTGGCACATGAACATGGCATTCCAGTCCTCTGTAATTGTGCATACACTCTGGGTATTATGCCAGTGGATGGAAGGAAGTTGGAGGTAGATTTCATTGTAGGATCAGGACATAAAAGTTTCAGCTCACCCGCACCTTCAGGGATACTTGGTATAGGAGATGAATACGTAGAGAGAGTTTTGAGCGGGTCTAGAATTAGAGGAGATATCTCGGGAAGAACATACCCTAACAAGGAGACTTCTATACTGGGATGCACCCTCATGGGATGTACAGCTGTGGCTATGATGGCTTCATTCCCGAGAGTTAAGGAGAGGGTGAGAAGATGGGGGGAGGAGGTGGAGAAGGCCAATCACTTTTGCCAACAGTTTCTTAGGATAGCTGGAAACAGAGTCCTCAGCGAGATGCCGAGACGCCATACACTCATACGTGTAGATACAAGAGAGAGCTTTGATAAGATAGCTAGAGGACATAAGAGGAAAGGATATTTCCTATATGAAGAGTTGAGAAATAGGGGAATAACTGGAATATTTCCAGGAGCCACAAGAATATGGAAATTGAACACATATGGCTTGAGCTGGGATGAGGTGAGGTATTTGAGTGAGACATTTATAGAGATAGCGAAGAAATATGGAATTGAAGTACAGTAAGTAAGGAGGACCTGGAACACCCTGAAAAAGGTGTTTCACAAATTCCCTAAAATATCGAAGAGGAGAAGATAGAATATGGTGAGAAAAAGGATGAATGGAAAGGGACAGAGAAAGGCCCTAAGTTTGTTGGTAATAACACTATTTCTATTTTCAACCTTCCTAACGGGGACATCAATACCGACAGCTTCCGGAAGCGGAGACTCAACGTTTGTTACAGTACTGCAGTCCCTGGTTGAGAGAACAAGTGAGATGGTACACGCCTATTTTGAAATGATAAAAAACTACCTTAGAGAGAACTCAACTTTTACCACGCTGGAGATCGAAAGGCTTCTTAATGAGAGTGAGGCCCTCATTGAAGAGGCGGATAGGCTCTTCAACTACTCTCAAACACTCATAGAGGAGAGAAACTATACTGGTGCACAAACACTCCTTCTTCAGGCTCTTAGGTATTATAAGGAGGCCTTCGCAAAGCTTCTTGAGATAAGAAGACTTCTCGGTCTTCCTCCAAATGCGATTGATCTCAGATATCTCAATATAACGAGATTCGCATGGTTGGCCCATATGTTAAATAGAACAGGAGCTGAAAATGCGACATCTGTGGAAGATTCTATAATTCTCCAGAATTTAAAACGGAAATTTGAGATTTATCTGGAGATTGTCGAAAAATATGAAAGAATTTTCCTACTAGCGATAAACTCTTCAACAGCAGTTTCTGTACAGGACCTTAGCACATTGAAATTGCTCATAGATGAGGTAAAAGAACTTATTAACGAGGGATTGGAGGCTGTAAGGACAGGGGACATTGCTACGGCACGCAGAATATTGAGGGAGGTAGAAGGAATACTAATAAAAATCAGGATAGAACTGAGAAAGATTTACCACCTAGCATTCCTCATCAGGATTTCCAATTTCAAAGGAAATGCTACTACAGGCCTTACTACAGGAATGTTCAATAAGATCAAGAATGAAATTATAAGGGGAAACTTTACAGGTACTTTCAGAGAGCTTCACCAATGTTTCTTGAATATTATGAAGGAGGGTAGAGGAATACCGAGGACGAAGGTTCCTGGAACCGTCTCCCAAGAAGTTGACAACCATCATAAAGGAGAGCATCATAAAGGCTGAAGCCTTTCCCTCCTCATTTTTATATTTATAGACGATAGTAGAATGAGGTAGGGAGATGCAGAGAGAAGTAGCCATTGCGATACTTCTTGCTATTCTTTTAGCTAGGATGCCAAATGTAGATGCGCAATATTTCAAGCTTGAAAATATTTTGCTTGAGGTGTATGAGAATGGAATAGCTTCGGTTAGGATGGAATTTAAAGTATTTAGAAATTTCATCCTAAACGTCACGCTAATAGGGGAGGTTTTAGAAGAGATAGGGTTAATTGTTGAAGACGAGAATGGATTCCCATTATATTACAATCTTACAGATAAAGGCATATCAGTGTATGTCGTTGATGCTAGTGAGGTTCATATTACCTACTATACTCAAACATTAACCTCTATGAATAATGGAGTCTGGAGGCTGGAGTACAGTTCTGAGTATAATGTATCCGTTATCCTACCTGAAGGGTCAACAATCTTAGATATGAGTACCGTTCCTCTCCAGATAGACTTGAGTGGAGAGAAGCCAATATTCCTGATGCCTGCAGGAGAGCAGTACATAGAGTACACTATCCCAATATATGTAACGTCCTCTGTCACAACAACTCAGGAGACGGAGACAACATCCTCCTCCAGGTTGACTACAAGTACATTAAATGAGACGACTACAACTTCCACCACTACTGCTTCATCCGCAACTTCTTGGTCTACAATAAATGAAACTCAGACAACCAGCACTAAAGGGAAGGGAGAGAATACTACCTCTGAAACAACTCAGACAAGTACTTCAGAAACTTCAGGATCCACTAAAACAGAAGTCAAGACAACAAATAGAAGTGAGGAAGAGGAAGCTACCGGCTTTCCCTGGATTATCATCCTTTCAACCATCATTCTTCTAACTGTTGTAGGTGGGATTGTAATATATTTAACTAGAAGGAGAAAAATAGGAGTACTCCGAAGTGAGGAGATAATGGTCTTGGAGGCCATAAAGAAGAGAGGTGGAAGATGCTACCAATATGAGATTGCTTCGGAGATTGGACTTCCTAAGACAACTCTTTGGAGGATATTAAGAAGATTGGAGAGAATGGGATATCTGGAGATAAGGAAGGTGAGAGGATATAATTATCTCGTATTGAAATAAAAGGGGAGTAGGTTTTATAGAAAACTTAAATCCACTTCTTCATTCAGGATAGACTTAAGTTCATGGAGCCTCTCTTCAGGCACACCATCATAGGTGAAGATCCATCCTCCCCACTCTATCCCAGCAGGATATTTCAGCCTCTCCCTGGATAGGTGTGGAGTATAGAACTCTACATGAAGCCAATAGTCAGGATACTCCCCCTTCACAGGTGCCTGATGAAACATCATTATGTATGAATATTCATCGCCAAACATCTTAGAGTATACGGCTGTCGCCACCATGATAGCTTTAGCTAACTCCCTTCTATCTTCCTTCTTCAGATCAGAGAGGAGATGGAAAGCCTTCTTCGGATATATATGCAATTCATAGGGCCACATAGCATAGTAGGGGAGGAGAAGCATGAATAACTCATTTTCATAGAGTATTCTTTTACCCTCCTTTGCCTCATTTTGATATATTTCTTCAAAGAGATTGAGATCGTGGTTCTTCCGGAACTTTTTAACCATAGTTATCTCCCTGGCCACTCTGTAGGGGATTATGGGAAGTGCGTAAATTTGGCTATGGGGGTGCGTTAAAGAGACTCCTATAATTTTACCTTTATTCTTGAAGGGGAGAACATACCGGATGAAGCTGTATTTCGCTAACTCTACTGTTCGCTCTCCCAAGAGTTTGAGATACTCCATTACATTCTGAAGAGGTATCGTGTGGAAATCGCCCTCATGGCTTGTTGTCTCGATGATAACTTCACAGATACCCTGAGCCCTCTCCTTTTTAAATAGGTAGGACTCACTGCATACTTCTGGTGCATCAGGTGACAGAGATGGATACTTATTAGGTATTGAGAGGACTGTCCATTCCCCGCCTGTTTCGGGGCCACCTGGACAGAAGGGACATTCTCCCTTTCTCCATGGACGTTTTATCCTATGTCCTGCTACCACAATCCAGGAACCGAGAAGAGGGTTCCATCGGAGCTCATGCGTCAACCTTCAAGCTCACCCCTCAAATGTTCTGCTGTCAATCTCACAGCTTCTTCACTCGTGTACCGAGGTTTCCATCCAGTTGAAAGCAGTTTCCTGACATCCAGGAGCATTACCTTAACATCTCCAATCCAGCCTCTCCCACCTTCAACCCCGCCAGTGCAGTAGATTTCAACATTTGAGGTGTCGAGACCCATAGCCTTAACCACTATTTCAGCTATCTTCATGACGTTAACCTGGTCTGTGGAACCAACATTATAGACGTCGTAGAGAGGCTTCTCATCGAGATGGAATATCTTAATGAAGGCTTCTATGCAGTCATCTATGTAGAGGTAGGATTTTGTTTGAGTCCCGTCGCCTAAGACCTCCAACCTAGAAGGATTCTTCTTAAGTTTCTGTATGAAGTCAAATATCACACCATGTCTGGAGCGGGGGCCAATTATGTTAGCGAGTCTAAGGGAGGTTCCTCGAATCTTGAATGTATGGGAGTAGCCAGATATTAGGGCTTCAGCAGCGAGCTTTGCAGAGCCGTATACCGATATGGGTTTTAGAGGAGCATAGTTTTCAGGAGTTGGTAGAACAGATGTCTCACCATAAACTGTTGAGGAGGAGGCGAAGATTATTTCTTTCACCCTATGACGTCTCATGGATTCTAGGATGAGATAGGTTGCGTAGAGATTTTGATGGAAATGTACTCTTGGATCTCCGAGCCTCACCTCGGGGTTTGCAGCAAGATGGAAGACGACATCCACCTTCTCCTCAAAAACTCTAGATAAATTGGAGGCATCAGTTATGTCACCCTTAATAAACTTGAAATCCTTATCGTTGAGCCATTGGGAGATGAAGGATAGGTCTCCACTACTGAGGTTATCCACTACAAGGACACTATGTCCCTCCTCCATCAATCTATCTACTAAATGACTTCCTATGAAGCCCGCACCACCCGTCACCAAGATCTTTGCCATCTCTACCTTTTCACAACACAGGGGATTAATAGGTATTTTATCTTCTTGGAAGAGTTTCGGTGCGGGCTCC
>NJEE01000012.1 GCA_002255045.1 Candidatus Bathyarchaeota archaeon ex4484_205
ATCGCTTCGAAAAATCGAAGAGTGTGAAATAAGTCAACATATATAATATAACAATGTATTCTCTTGGAATGTATTTCAATATAAAGGAATAGAATGGAAAAGAGAATCGGAGAATTCTTCAAGAGGTAGAACTCTGCGATAAATCGAAGGTCGTCAGACCACGTGAACAGCACAACCTTGAGAATGCTTTTTAAAGACCGAAATAGTAAAATTCTGTGGAGTCGTGAAAAGGTAAATATCATGGACTTAGCAGAGATATTGTACTCAATATCTGGTGGAAATCCTCTTCTAATGGCTATGTTTGCAGGAGTCTTTACTACAATCCTTAACTCCGTTGGGGTCCTACCTCTGCTTATAGTGAGGAAGGCTCCACAGAAGTTTCTTGATGCCAGTCTGGGTTTTGCGGCAGGAGTTATGTTGTGTGCAAGTTTCACAAGTCTCATTCTTCCAGGAATAGATACCGGTGGAATTGCACCAGTTATAATTGGAATAATTTTAGGAGTGACAATAATTATGGCCATAGATCTTCTGCTTCCCCACCTCCATCTAGCAACAGGCAGAGACGATATTAAGCTATCAGATTTGAATATGATTTGGTTATTTGCGTTAGCTGTAACTATACATAATATGCCTGAGGGCCTCTCAGTTGGTGTTGGATTTGGTGCAGGTGAGGAGTTCATAAAGGATGCGATCATACTTTCTATAGCAATTGGAATTCAAAACATCCCTGAAGGGTTATCTGTCGGCCTATCCTTTCTTTCAGTTGGATACACCCTACCTAAATCACTAGTTATAGCAGTTCTCTCTGGATTGGTTGAAATTCCGCTCTCTGTAGTAGCTGCTGCAGCTACCCAAATCTCAGCTGGAATTGTGCCTTATGCAATGGGTTTTGCCGCAGGTGCAATGATCTTCGTAATTGTGGATGAAATATTACCTGAAGTGGGAAGAAAGGGCCATGAACGGTTCTCAAGCATAGGGCTCATGATGGGGTTAATTGTAATGCTAAGTTTAGATGTGCTTCTAACATGATTTTTGCTCCATCACTTTTTTGTAGATAACTTAAAGTTATGTTTATTATTGAGTGTTCATTACCTATTGCGGTATAATTTGAGACAGTTCATAATGAGAGGGAAGATAAGATGGAACCCTTAACTCAAATATTGGTATATCTTTTCATAGGTATTTTTGCTGGATTTATGAGCGGGATGTTCGGAATAGGAGGAGGGTCTATAAGGACGCCGCTTCTTTATATTGCTGGATTGCCCTTATTAGGTGCTTTTGGAATAAATCTACTAGTCATACCCTTCTCATCTTTTATTGGTGCTATAAGTCACAGAAGGAATATAGATTGGAGAGTCGCTCAATATGTAATAATTGGTGGAACAATGGGTACTTTAACAGGAGCATTTTTAACAGGATTTATTCCAACACTGGCCTTAGCAATTATTTTTGTTATTGTTTCCATTATAAGTATAGTGGGAATTTATTTTGATAGGCTTTTTCCACAGACAGCTCAAAGGATCAATCCGAGTGCAAAAATTATTATTCTGGGAACTTTCTTTCTCAACTTTCTAACAATTTTACGTGGAGGCAGTGGAGGTAGTTTATTTCCTCCTTTTTTGAAGATAATAGGACTTAATATTCGGAAGGCGATAGCAACATCACTGTTTGCAACTATCTTTACGGCAACTGCAGGGGCTATTGTTTTTTGGTCCCGTGGTAACATAATACTTCTCCCTGCTGTAATGGTTATTTTAGGCTCAATAATTGGAACTCGACTAGGCAGTTTGGTGTCTTTGAAGACAAAGCCACTCTGGTTGGAGATTGGGCTTTCAATATTCATTGCAATTCTTGCAATAATTATACTGATTAAAGCTATATATGGTTCTTGAAGAAAGATCACCTGTAAATTTTTTACTTTCTTGTGAATAGGAGAGGAGGATACCTCAGCTTCTCTTATATAGATGAGATCTTTGAAAAGAGATAAATTACATATGACAAGATGGCCCTCAACTAAACATTGCCAAAGAGAAAAACATAAAGGAAGAGAAGTATTGTAGAGGAATGCTCTTTAGTGTTATAATTACTGAGTTCTCAGAGAGAAAGAAGTCATATGTATTCCATCCATCCATATTTATCCTCTATTTCTCCCCTCAGGATGCCATAGAATCTCTCCTGGATCTTTCTGAGGATAGGCCAGGGTTGTGGAATTGGATGATTATCCACTTCCCTAATTGGAACTACCTCTGCTGCAGTCCCTGTGAAGAAAGCCTCATCTGCAAGATAGAGATCAGATCTCACAAGAAGCCTCTCTCTTACATCATATTCAAGTTCCTCCGCTATCTTCGTTACAGAGTTTCTAGTTATACCTTCAAGTATGCTACAGGCAACTGGAGGTGTATAAATGACACCATTCTTAACCACAAAAATATTCTCCCCACTTCCCTCTGAAACATATCCATTCTGATCCAGCATTATAGCTTCATCAAATCCACAGTTCAAAGCCTCCAACTTGGCTAATATAGAATTAATATATTGTCCACCGGCCTTCGCCTGAGGTGGTAAGGTATTCACTCCTATTCTCTCAATTGAAGAGATTTTGGCTCTAACACCATTTTTAATACCTTCTTCTCCAAGGTAGGCTCCCCAAGGCCAAGCAGCTATAGCTACCTCAATAGGAGCCTGAAGCGGGTTCAAACCCATGACTCCATATCCTCGAAAGACTATGGGTCTAATGTAACATGAGTCAAAATTATTCACCCTAACCACTTCCTTTGCAGCCTCTACAAGCTCCTCAAGCGAGTAAGGGATATCCATATAGTATATCTTTGCTGAGTTGATAAGTCTCTTCATGTGATCTGTAAGCCTGAAGATGGCTGTACCTTTCTTTGTTCTGTATGCCCTAATTCCCTCAAATACAGAGGAACCGTAGTGGAGTGCATGTGTAAGGATATGTATCTTAGCATCTCTCCACTCTACGAGCTCCCCATTAAACCAAATTTTTGCATTTTTCTCCTCGCAAGCCTTTAAGGACATTCTTATCCAATAAATATCTCCCAAATTATTTTATTAATTTTAAATTTAGTTCACGATACCCTCCAATACGCTCACCCTTATTAAGAAAGGTGAATCCCTTGATTATGATTGATCTAAAAGCTTTATTTTTTACCTTTATTCTATACTTAGGAATTATAATTGTCGAGTTCGTTCCACCAATTACGAGGACACCACAATCTCTTCCTTGACTGAAAGCTTGTGATTCCATATCAATATGCGTTACTTTTGCGAGGGAGTAGCCTTTTAAATGTATATAGATATTACAATCATGTAGCTTCGTTTCTTTCCCATCACTCAGAATGACTTCTGCCTTTACAGGTATCTTACCGTAAGCCGGTCCGGTCAACAAGCTATTTTGGAAGATATTTGTCTATTAATAATTTATGGAAAGAAATTTAGGACACTATATAGGGATAGATACATATTTCACGTCTAATTGCCATTCTATACCCCACAATAATGAGCCGACTTCCAGATAGAAGCTCATCAAGTTCCTTGTCTCCAGTATCAATATGAAGGTGAGGTGTGATTGAAAGTTTCCCGGGAGTAGCTACAATCAATATGTTCTCAGGCTTGGTTTTTCTGAGGACTCGGGGACTTATCTGTTGGTTTCCTCTACCGAATATGAATCCTTGACCGCCAAGAGGACTCACAACAATATAATGCTCCTCCTCAGGCCTCTTTCCTTCAATGATTTGAAGTAGTTTCCTCTCATCTACATCCAAGGATATAACCTCCCCTTTACGGTAGACATCTATTCCCAATACGGTCTTAGGCAGATTAAGGTACTCAGCTATGCTCTTCGTGGTAGTGCCTGGGCCTAGAATCATTAGGTTGGGGCCCACTATCTCCTCAACGAATCTCGCTATTCCTTGTAAATTGTACCTGTCAGTCCAACTTGTGCTCTTGGAAATCTGTAGAAGAGGAATATCAGGGATCTTACATAATCCAAAGAGCTTAACCTTCAGCATGCCTCTTCGATAGGAAGCTTCATCTACATCCATTATTTCACCATACCTTACTCCCTTGTTTCCCAAGTAGGATTGAAGAACTCTTCCAAGAAGATATGGAGTATATATGAAAACTGAGGAAAACATCTTGACCCCTGAAGGAATTCCTAAGATGGGAATCTTATCACCAACTACTGTATAGATATCCCTTGCGGTTCCATCACCACCTACAAAGAGTATGAGATCTATTTTCTCTTCTAGCATCTTCCTCAAGGCATCTATTGTATCATCTCTGGTTGTAATCTTAGATTCAGGCTCGTACACGACAGAGTAGCTTATCTTTCTCCCTGAGAGGTTTATTGACTCTTCCCCCATTAGCTTTTCACAGGTCACGAAATAGATTTCCTTAAGAATGGAGGAAGATAGACTCTTTAGGGCTTCCGCTCCTCTAAGGTGTGCAGTTGGTTTTGCACCCAGCTTAAGTGCCTCTTCCACCAATCCGTCAGTACCCTTCAGTCCTACCCTTCCACCCATGCCGGCGACTGGATTGACGAGGAAACCTATCTTCAAAGTAGTTTAACCTCCCTGGATTCTCAGACTTGCCAAGAATAGAGGTATATCGCTTCTAGTTAGATATATAACCTTGGAGAGGTGTTTGGGTTTCCTCCAAGATTTGGCTATAGTCTTCACCTCAATCCCAATCTGTCTATCATCGATAGGTATGACCGCATCCACCTCACTTCCGTTTCTCCAATAGTAGGTATCATATTTTCTGGCTAGAGTACACACTACCAGAGACTCTAAAATTTGATCCTCATTTACAGTCTCTCGCACCCATTCTCCTAGCACTTGGTAGAGGAAGGGATCTGTGATGTATATCTTCTTATTCTTTCTGCATTTCACATGTCCATCAGGCTGTAAGAGATAGAAAACTTCTGTAATGAACATTGTTTTGAGATCCTCTACATAGCTTTGAGTAGTGTGAGGCGAGGCGAGGGAAGTCTCCTTTGATATTGAGAGCCAGCTTACTGGACTGCAACGTGACCTTATTATGTAGCTTATAACTTCCTTCATGTAGGTCTCGTTCTTCCCTATCTTTCTGATGTCATTCTTTATCCAATCTATATACACTTTTTTAGTTTGATAGCTTATCTTTCCTCTTTTATGGAATTCAATTATTGGAAGTGGAAAACCTCCTGTGATGAGATATTCCTTAAATAACCTTCCCAATACGGTCTTATGAATTTTGTTAATATTCATACACTTCTCTACATTCTCTATTTCGCATATTTCAGGACTGAGTTTTCCCAAGACTTTCACATAATTTCCGAAATCCAGCGGATAGAAGATGAGGTCCTTCCCTCCACCTCTCCTCCCTGGGAAATATTCTTTCTGCTTCAACAATTCTAGGCTCGCAGAACCACTAACTATTATGACATCTTTCCTCAATCTTCTGTTATCTATCCTTATCTTTAATGCTCTATGCCAACCCTCCACGAAAGTTATCTCATCAAGAATAATGTAAGATGTTTTTATGTTATGTGAATCTCTGAAATTCAGGTAATTATCTAAGATTTCACCTAGCTCTCTGAAATTTGTGAGTTCCTCACATGAAAAATAGAAAACTGCATAGGGATCCGTCTTGGGAAGCAACTTTTTATGTATGAATATTTTAAGTGTTGTTGTCTTTCCCACTTGCCTGGGGCCAACTAGAAAGTTCAGAGAGAATGGTTTGAAATTGAAATCTCTTAGTATCGGAGGAATCCATTTGAAATCTTTCTGTAACCACTCCATGTATGTGGCGTCTTCCTCTCCATACCACCAGGGGTTCTGAGTCTCCAATTTTTGCAATAAAAATGCAAATTTATATATATAATTATTTGTAATAAGAATGCGAATTACTTGATGGAGAGAAAAATCTACAAAGAGATTAAAAAGGTGGAAGAGGAGAGGCCGTAGAGTGTCTCATTTTACCTTGGGCAGATGCTGAAGCGCCTTTTTCACGAGCTCTATTGGATACTCATAGTCTTCAAGTTTTCCCTTCAAGTACTGATCATATGCTGCAAGATCGAAATGGCCATGACCGCTACAATTGAATAGGATTATCTTCCTCTCTCCTTTTTCTCTGCATTTTATCGCCTCATCCACTACAGCCTTTACTGCATGAGCTGTCTCTGGTGCAACTACAAATCCCTCAGTTTTCGCAAAAAGAACTGCCGCTTCAAACACCTCATTTTGGTGATATGCAACAGCATCCATTACACCATCCTTAGTCAACTTACATAGAATTGGTGCATCACCATGATACCTCAGTCCACCAGCATGTATTGGAGGAGGTACGAACATATGCCCCAACGTATACATCTTCAGTAGAGGAGTGAGTTTCGCCGTATCGCCATAGTCATAGGCGTATATTCCTTTCGTAAGCGTGGGGCATGCCAAGGGCTCCACAGAGACAACCCTAAGGTCAGGTTTTTTCCCTCTTAACTTATCCATTATGAAGGGGAAACATAGACCTGCAAAGTTGCTTCCACCACCTACACAACCATAAATGACGTCTGGATATCTATCAATGAGCTCGAACTGTTTCTTAGCCTCTAAACCAACTATTGTCTGATGTAAAAGGACGTGGTTAAGCACACTTCCAAGACTATAGTTCGTATCTTCATGTGTTGCTGCATCCTCTATAGCTTCACTTATTGCAATTCCTAAGCTTCCAGGACACTCTGGATCCTCTTTAAGGATATTTCTTCCTACGTTTGTCCTCTCTGAAGGGCTTGGATAAACCTCTGCACCCCAAGTCTCCATAATAACCCTTCTATATGGCTTCTGATTATAGCTGACCTTAACCATGTAAATTGTACAGTAGAGGTCGAAGAGACGTGTGGCGAATGCGAGTGCGGAACCCCATTGTCCTGCCCCCGTTTCAGTGGTAATCCTCTGTATTCCTTCTACCATATTGTAATAAGCCTGAGCTACTGCAGTGTTCGGTTTATGGCTTCCAGGTGGGCTGACTCCTTCCCATTTGTAATAGATTTCGGCAGGAGTTTTCAGTGCTTTCTCAAGTCTAGTTGCCCTCATGAGTGGTGTTGGTCTCCAAATCTTATAGATCTCTAAAACCTCCTTAGGAATATCTATAAACCTCTGAGTTGAAACTTCCTGTCTTATAAGTCCCATTGGAAATATTGCACGGAGTTCTTCAGGTTTTAACGGTTCTAGGGTTTGAGGATTAAGAGGTGGATCCGGTGGACTCGGCATGTCTGCCACTATATTGTACCATTGTGTTGGGATCTCGTCTTCACGTAAATTGATCTTCTTCTCCATTTTTGTTCAGAAACTAACACTTATGGATAAATATAAACATTATTGCATAAATATATACAATAATGTCTCCATACCATAAAAAAGAAAGGGAGAAATTAAGGCTGGTATGCTACAAGCTCAACTACACAGCTATTTCCTGCAATTTGTGTAGAGAACTTCACTGGAACTCCGTCCGTCTTTGAAACCCATACGGTGGATGAGGAACCACTAGAGGCATAGGAGAACTTCCAGCAAGAAAAAGTCCCAGCAGGGACTGTAACAGTTTCATCACCCACATATTGAAATGAAGCACTCGGATCATAGATCGCTCCACTATTACTTATATCCGAACAGCTTAAGGAAGTTGTTCTACTCATGGTAACAACCTCTGCCTTCACACATTTTCCACTTTGTTTATCATACCATATCCTTGTCGTACTCTTGACAGTTGAACCGCCTACATTGGTCTCAATGGTGGAGGAACAGAGGATACAGTCAATTCCATTATAAGTGACTTCTGAGTTCTCTATTATCCATATTATGCTGCTTGATGTACTTCCCGATGTGCATACTCCTTGGTATTCAAGTTTGGAAAACATGAGAAGATTCTGTGTGCTGAAGGTGGGGGAGGTTGTCTGTTGTGTGGAGGATGTCTGAACCGTTGTAGATGATGAGATTTGATATGATGTATCTGTCTCTGTCTTAAGTTGTTTGGTATTGGAGGATCGAGGTGGCTTTGGAGGCCTAGGTGGCTTCGGTGGTTTAGTTGAGCCTCCCATTGATGTTTCAGAAATCACTTCGAGCATATCTTCCTCCTCTACAGAGGGGAGCAGTAAGACTATTGCAACTACAGATAGGAGTATAATGGCAATTATAGCAGCCGTAAGGAAGGAGGTCTTCATAGTGAATCACCAAGCTGATTTTTAAGTAGTTTCCTTAATTTGATTTGTGAAAATGCAGTCTAGACCCTCGTTCTATTCCTTTCAAAAAATTTTAATTACTGCACCTTCTCTCATTCTCCACAGAGAGGAATAAAATAGGTGTGAATAATGGACGTTCCACCAATATTTCTCATTGATGCCTCTCTTGAGCTGGCAGCAAGCATATTGTTAGTAGTTGTTGCATACTATGCTTTCCACGGCTATAGAGTTCTCGGAAGTAACTCTCTTAAGATAATAACCCTCGCCTTTACCTTTATTGGGATAGGGCATGCCGTACACGCTTTGATAAAGATAGAGGTGGCCATACTTGTAGCGACCAATATAATTAGGTTTCCATCTCCAAAATTTTTCCCTCCTATAAGATTTGGCTATACCCTTTGTTTTTTACTTGAGTTTTTAGCATATCTCATATTGGCATATCAGTACCTCAAAGGAAATAGAGAGCATCTTTTACAACTTATTTTTCTTCCACTTCTTTTAGAGTATCAGCCTCAGGCTGAAGTTATTCTCTTCATCTTCTCATTGCTCATCTTTTTGAAGATCTTGATAAATTATCTGAGAAGGAGGACTCGAGAGAATTTGTATGTTGCTCTTGGGTTCATGTTCTTTATGCTCTATCATTTAATTCTCTTAGCTACGACATTTTTCGCCATACTCCCATTGCTTCCCATAATTTACCCCATCCTATTAGCAGGTTCAGTATCCTTCCTCTTAATGCTACTGAGAATAATTCGACGTACACCTGAGGTGGAGACGTATGGAAAGTAGACCTAGGACGCCTATTAAAATATCATTCGACATACTCTACACCATATATAAGAATGGTGGAAAAGCCAGACCGACACGTATATTATATAGGGCAAACCTCTCATATGAACGGATGCAGAGATATCTCAAGACACTCATTGAGAAAGGCCTCATAAAGGAAGAAAGAAATAGACATACCTACTACACCCTCACACAGAGAGGCTTAGAGTTCATCAGTGAATTTATGAAGATGGAGCGTCTCGTGGAGGCCTTCGGATTTGAGATCTGAAGATGAGAGGCTTGTAAATGTTATATTTCTGGCTTCCTGTATCCTAAACCCATACTATAAGGTTAGAGAAAGTATAAGAGACGAGAAGATCAGGAACCTGAAGAAATTTGTTAATACCCTTTTAGAGAGGAAGATTGGAATTATTCAAGTTCCCTGTCCTGAGACTATCTTCCTGGGAATAGGTAGAAAACCTGCCTCAAGAGACTTCTATGACACACCTGAATTCAGGGAATTATGTAAAGAAATAGCTGAATGGGTTGTTAAGAGAGTTCATGAACTGGAGGAAGGAGGAATTCACATCCTAGGTCTCGTAGGCGTGGAAGGAAGTCCCTCCTGCGGAGTGAGGTGGACGCATAGAGGGAGAGGGAAGGGTGAGCGAGCAAGGGGAGCAGGAGTATTTATAGAGGAGTTAAGAGCTATACTCAGAAGGGATAATATCCCTTTAGAGATATTTGGTCTGCCTGAGACAGAGAAATATGGAGATCTAGCTAGTTTCATAAATATAATATTAGAGGAAGTATATTGAAGTTTTATTACTGTATCAAGGAGATGATTTAGGTTGAGGAAGACTCCTCTGAGGAAAAGCCTACTGACATATTCTGCTGCTCTTCTCTATTTCTCTTTAGGACTCATCTTTGGAACGATAGGTCCTTTAGTTGCATTGTTCCAAATAATCGGTTACGCTACTGGTGAAACAGGTTGGGTGGGAGGTTCATTCTATTTAGGCACTTTTGTTGCAGCCGCAGTTGCATATTTTAGGCTAAGGAGAAATCTGAAGTTCTATTACGACTTATCTATAATTCTCATGTGTGTAGGACTTAGTTTTTTGACCATAGGAAAAGACATCAGCTTATATATCCTTGGACTCTTTCTCTATGGCTTCGGACTGGGAACGGTAGAAGTAACAATTACTATACTTTCTAACATATTCAAAGACGTTGAGGCCTTCAATACACTTATTAGGGTTCCACTGCCCTTCGCAGCCTTGGCAGCCCCACATATCTTTAAGCTCTTTGAAGAAGTTTGGAATTTCTTTTACATATTTCCACTTATTCTTCTTTTAGTATCCTTTCTACTCTCCTATTTTTCAAGAATAGAGGAAAACCTGAGGAAAAACGAGAATATCAGTAACGGATTTAACACAAGAGTTCTACTTTTGATGGTTGCTATGTTCGCATACACTATTATAGAGCAGGGGACATCATCATGGTTACCTACATTCTTCCTCGGCAAGGGGTTGGCATTGGTGAATGCTAACGAGATAGTCTCATACTTTTGGATGACTTTCGCTGTATCCAGAGTTATGTTCATAGCACTAGTAAGAAAGATGGGAGGAATGAAAACCTTGATATTTCTGGCCATTGTGTCTTTTACCTTCTCACTTCTATCTCTGTACATCACAGAGGCAGAGACCTCCATGTTATGTTGGATGATTACAGGAGCAGCTATAGCACCAATGTTTCCCTTGATAATAGCCAATGCTGCAGTGTCAGGTGAAATTAGAGATGTGTCTCTAGTATATGGCATAGGTATGTTAGGACCATCCATTGCGGTTCCCTTAATTGGCAAATTGGCGGAATATATCGGCATACAGTACGCAATGATTTTGATTCCAAGCTCTGCACTCACAATATTACTGACAACCTACATAATTCGAAGCATTGAGAAGTAATGGACTCAGAGTCTATACCTTCAGTTCCCAACTGTTTTAAAAATAAATCATCTAGTATCCCTTGATGAGCCGGATACTACCTATTTCGATGGCTATTTTCACAATATTACTTATAGGAGTTTACTACCTCGCATTCATATCACATTCCTCTCAGCAGGGGGAGGAGGAACCCCAACTCTACATCTGCTATCCTACACAAGAGAATAGTGAAGATACACAATCGATTGAAGAATACAGATCTGAGGTGGTAAGATCTTGAGCAGAATAATTAAGATAGTATTTCTCTTGAGTGTTTTGATATTTGGTATATTACTCTCCACCATCTATTACCTAAGTCTAAACATCACCCAAGGGAGTGGAGAAATAAGTCATGGTCATTCTGAGACCGTCTCCAGCACTCGCGATGAGGAGGAGAAAGCAGTAAACACAAGAGAGGTGAATGGAACATTAATAAATATTGAGGAGTTCTATGTGAGGAATCCTCTCACAGGTGACGAACAGTATGTGAAATATCTCTACATCACTGATGGGCGGCCAATACTTATAATGGTTCCCGGGAGAGGTGGAAGTCTAGAAAGCTTCGAAAGAGATCACTCCTGTGAATATGCTGTACTAAAAGGGTTCAATGTAATAATATTTGATCCACTAGGACGAGGAAGAAGTGGAGGAGAGGTCAATGACTACGGCCTATTAGACCAAGCGATCCTATACCAGCTGTACTTAATGGCGAAAGAGAGAGGGAATGGAGAGGTCGGAGTTCTAAGCTTCTCTTATGGAGTGACCTTAGTCTCTGGTGCACTTGCAAATTACAATATGCCCATTGAGCTTTGGATAGATTGGGAGGGACCCTGTGACAGAATTTTCTCACAATGCTACTGTGGAGAATTCGAATCAAAAGAGGCATTCAGACATGCAAGTTTGGAGGAGTTAGATACTGCAAGGAGGAGAATTGAAGAAAATCTCCGGAGGGGAGTGAAGGGAGAGCCTGGAAGCTGCTATGACAATGAATACTGGCAGAATAGGGAGGCATTAAGAAGTATTGAGAGGATATCTAGAGATGAGGTCGGATTATATGTGAGACTGCAGGGAGACATGGATCATGTACAACCAAGCTATGATCACACCATCATGATGGTGAATCGTATGGTTGAACTCGGTTTTAAGACGAGGCTCAACTATGCCCCACTTGGAATGCACTACACACGGGAGAATATAACTACATATCTCTATCCCTCAAAGGAATTTGAGAGAAGTGCACACTTCAGAGCTATAAATATCGCATACATGGAGATGCTACAGCCAATTTCCAAGTACACTATCTATGTCTGCATAGTAATGCATAATGAAGATCCACCAACCAATCCTGACTTTGCATCAAACAGGACAGAATATTTGAGGAGTAGAGAAATGTTAGTTAAGTTCACTAATCTGATTCATAACTATGGTGCAGCATTTGACTGGCAATCTGAATGGAACTTTCTTGAGGCAGTTTGGAGGTATGACAAGGGAGATGTAACTCTAAGCACAAACGGATTAAATATAGTACAATATTTATCTTCCCTAGACATCTCTGTGGACCCTCATTCCCATGAGAGAGTATACAATTATGCGGATGTAGCTGAGCTTATACGGCGACTTGGTGTTGAGCCTAGTGATGTTGTGGGAGGTTTTCTGTACTATCCTCCAGACAATAGACAAGGTTGGGAGAAATTCCAGATGGAAATTTGTGGAGCAATATATACTGACAAATGCTGGAAGGGAAATATCCTGTGGGGTGCATCAACAGCCGGCCATAGAGGGCCAGACTGTTTTGCCTCAGGTATTTGGAAACCTAAGGATAGATATCACTTTCTGACACATGATGCATCTCAAACACTCATATATGTAGGAAGCTACAGGAGGTCACTTAGTATTTTAGGCGGATTACCTGAGCTGATCCGTCTCTTTGAGGAGGGAACCATAGACAGAACTAAGATGTATACTGTTACTATCTTCGTCTCTCAGCAAACTATATCTGATGATCTACTCAGATTTCTTGAAAGTAATGTGCTGAAACCTATAACTCAGTATGTGTCTGAAGGGAAGGTTGAGTGGGCAACTCTGCCAGAAATGGTTCAGATATGGCGGGAGGAATTCAACTCAGAGCCTAATATATTCATACCAGAGGACCAAGCCGAAATTATGAACAACCTCTTCCCAGAAAGATAATAAAATATTAACTAGAGAATGATATCTAATACTCTAGGATTGGGGTTAGCTAGGCTGAAGGCAACCATGCTTTTCTCCCTATTCTCATCCCTTACTATGACCACTATATTTCTGGGAGCTCTCACCTTCCTCGGATTCTATTTCCTTGGGATAGATCTTTCATATGCAATCTTCGCAACACTCCTACTTCTTGTGCTCTATTTCTTCATAGAAGCTCTCTTCACCCCTCTCCTAATAATGCACTCCGCCCGTGTGAGACTCCTATCCAGGGGAGAAAACCCCTACTTGGAAAGAGTGGTCGAGAAGATATGTAGAGCTTCCAACATCAGTAGTTATAGACTTGGTATAGCTGAAGACGAGAGCCCTAACGCATTTACTTTTGGAGGGTTCTTCTCTCCACCAGTGATCGTGGTGCATAGAGGGCTTCTGGAGAAGATGCGGAGGGATGAACTTGAAGCGGTAATAGCCCATGAAGTGGGGCATATAAAACATAAGGATTACCTCATAATGACCTTACTCTCATTCACCCCCATGTTGTCATACATCCTTGGGGAGATTTCTCTGAGAAGCACTGGTGGTGAGAAGGATGAGAGGGGTGGATCCCTATTCATAGTCGGGATAGTATTTATGGTCATTTATTTCATTTCACTCCTTGCAATAAGATCTCTTAGCCGTATGAGAGAATATTACTCAGATTTATACTCCGCGGTCTTAACTAAGAAGCCTGAGAGCTTAGTGTCTGCCCTTGTGAAGATAACTTATGGTGCTACACTCGTCCGAAGCAACCCTATCTTGAGAGCTTTCTATTTAAATGATACTGAACAGGCGAAGAAGGAGATGGAGAATATACGTCAGAAATCCTATGAGTATGATCTCAACCGTGATGGTGTCCTAGACGAACTTGAGCTTGAGAAAGCGATGGAGAGGGAGGCCAGAAGGTTTGGAAGCTGGGCTATGGAGGCCTTTTCCACCCATCCTCCAACCTATAAAAGAATTAAACTTTTGAGGGCTATTGAAGATGAAATTGAGATAATTAAACATATTCCATCAGAGAAGGCGTTCAAGAGTTTATCTAAAATAATTTAATAAGGAAAATGTCTTAAATCCTCTAGCAAATAAAAATCATTGTAAAAATGAATATATATGGTGTTGAGCTTGAGCCGTTCATCAGATTATTCGCCTCATTTCTTCTCTCTGGATTAATTGGATATGAGCGAGAGGTAGCAGGCAAACCAGCAGGTTTCAGGACACATATACTCGTCGGCATATCAACCACTCTGATGACGATGATGATGTATGAGGTAAAGGTAGGAGATCCAGGCCGTATACCCGCTGCCGTAATAGCTGGTATAGGTTTTATAGGAGCTGGAACAATACTTAAGGAGGGTGAGAAAATCATAGGTATAACTACTGCAGCAACTCTGTGGGCAGTAGCTGCAATTGCCCTCGCTTGCGGATATGGCAGACTTGACTTAGGGATAAGTGTAGCCATTCTCTCCTACGTAACTCTTAAGCTGAGACCTCTTGAAAGCAGGATCCGAGGGGAGAAAAAAAGTTAATGATTGTAGAGGAGCGATATGACCTAGGGAAGCTTGTCACCTTCATTCCCAATAGGAGAATACCTATTCATAACTGGTTTTACTTTAAGGAGGGTTTTTCCAGAGATTTTGTTTCAATGATACTCAACAAGTTTAAGATAGATAGGGGTAAATGGGTTCTAGATCCTTTCTGCGGTGTCGGTACAACCCTTTTGACTTGTAAGGAATATGGAGTTAACTCGATCGGTATTGATGTCTCACCACTCATGGTTTTCATATCTAATGTGAAGGTTAAGGAATATGATCTTAAGAAGCTGAAGGAGGATGCTCAGGAGCTCTTCAGCCACAGAATTAAAAAGACGGATATAGAGAACTCGGAGGTCTCATCTTTCACCAGAAGATTTTTCCCACCTAGAGTGCTTAAGGAAATACTGTTCTTCCGTGAGAAGATACAGGAAGCGGTCTCTGAAGAGAACCGAGGTTTCTTCACATTAGGTCTAATGGATTCTGCCATAAAGTGTTCATACATCTATAAAGATGGAGGATTGCTCAAAATTGTTGAGAGGCCTCTACCTCCCTTAAGAAAATTCTACAGGAGGAGAATAAAGAGGATGTTGAGAGACCTAGAGAACACAGAGCTCCAGGAGTGTTTCGCAGAAGCTATTACTGGAGATGCGAGAAGAATGGAGAAGATAGAAGACGAGAGTTTCGACCTAATTGTTACATCACCACCTTACCTTAACAAGATCGAGTACACAAAGGTATATCGTGTGGAATATGAACTCTTTATGCCTAATGTGAGGTTTGGTCAAATCAGATCCTATCTCGGAATTGATATAAAGAAAATGGAGAAAGGAGATAAGTATGGGAATCTTCCTCCTGTTGCTAGAGCTTATTTTATAGACATGGAGAAGGCTATAAGTGAGATGTATCGTGTTCTCAAGCCGGGAGGTCAGTTAGTTCTTGTAGTAGCTGGCGGCGTCTTTCCAACCGGTGTCGTTGAGTCAGATTATATTACTGCAAGAATTATAGGTGAGTATGAGTTCGAAGTTGACAGGATTGTGGTGGTTAATAGGAGGGTGGCGACAAGGGATAGAGTAATAAAGATAGGTGAGGCAAGAGAGTCTATAATTATTGCAACCAAGAAAGGCTAGTACTCTGCCTCCCGAATTCTCTTCAAAATCTTGAGAAGTTCCTCAACAAATATTTTGAAAAACTTATTTCCCTTATCGCTGCTTGCTTTCGTTGGGTTTCCTATATACCCATTTATGGCATACTTTGTCCAATCCATCGGGGACTCAACCCCTTCAACCACATATCTTCTACCCGTCTCAGCCTCTCCCATAACCCTCTCCATCTTGACAAGTTCAGGCCTGAGATACATGAGGAGACTGGTCTCCATCTCACATGCATGTCCAATCATTTCAGTCTCGAAGATCTCTCCCATCCTATAATGCACGGGTTTGAGAGGGTCTGTGAGGGCATACACCTGGTAGCTCTTTCTCTTTAATATGAGCTCCTTCAAGAAGGTTTTGAGAATAGGATAGTTGCCACCATGCATATTGAGGATGAAGATTTTTCTGAAGCCATTTCTCCCAACCTCGTCACATATATTCTCCAGGACGTTCAACAGTGTTTCTGCTCGGAGATTTATGGAGCCAGCCTTATAGAATGCCTCCGGAGCATAGGCATAATAGAGAGGAGGTAGAACAATAACCTTCTCATCACGTTTCGCCAGCTCCATAGCCAAGGACCAAGCTTCTATACCATCGCTTCCCAGAGGGAGGTGTGGACCATGAACCTCTATAGAGCCGAGAGGAAGTATAACTATATACTCCTCCTTTTTAATCTCCTCAATCTCCTTATAGGTGACTTCACTCCAAATCAAGTTAATTCACAAAATAAGGAAAGTAAAAGTAACTATAAACTGTTTTTTAATATACACCGCAGAGTGGGGCAATATAGTTTACTGAAACATAAGTTACTAGTGGTGCAGATAGTGCTCCACCCAGCAGTTGCCACTTAGTATGGGCTCTCAGGGAGTATCTCGCCCAGGCAACTGGGATGAGAATGATATATAGGATAGCATAAATGTTAGATATTTTCATCACTAGGAAGGTTACAGGTCCAGCCACTCCGCTTACGTGGACGCTTATTTTCCATCTTAAAGTTACCAGCATATCGAATGTGGTCACTGCAAAATAGGCGAGATAATAGTTGAATTGGAGAGAGTCGTACACTACATAATAGAAAAATATGGAGCCGATTGCATAGGAGAATATCGCTACAAGAAAGTATTTTGTACGTTTCCTCCTATCCGATACAAAGATATCGATTTCTTCCTTCCTCGAATCATACAAAATGAGTATTATAGGCAAGATACCCATGAGAAGTATGCCTACTGGAATAGTGATATACAAAGATGTATTCGAATTGAGTGAGACGGGTATAAGCAGATAGACTGAAACAAGGTTTGCAGAGAAGAAGTTTGAGATATGGTAAGCGAGCTTTGACATTGAGAAACTCATCGACAATCTAAGTTATATAACTCTTTTTTTAAGAGAAATAAGGAGGGTAACCTTGTCTGAGTTGAGGAGGACATTTAAAACCCTTGACAAACATCTCAAACCTAATAAAGTGGATAGATGGTATATTAAGGAGTACCTTCATAAAAGGGATTTTGAACCTATCTTTGATACTCTCAAATACCGATATTACTATGCTTATAAGTTGAGAGAGTATAAGAGAGATAAAAACATCCTTAAGTTTGAGGTTCAATCAAGGCCTGAAGATTTTCCAATAGAGGGTGAGCTCCTATTTCTACATGATAAGGTAGTCCTCATGAGGGTAGGTGTAAAGCCTCTCCCAGAATTTAAGCCAAGACCCTTCATAGTGAGAAATATTAAACCAGTAGAAATTCGGAGGTTTGAAGCAAAAGATGGTTCTGTGAAGATAGCATCTAACTTAGTAGAGATAGAGTTGAAGAAGGAACCATGGAAGGTGTTATTCAAGGGTGAGGAAGAAGTTTTCCTTGAGGAGTATGTAGAAGGACAGTTGAGACCCGCATTTCCTGTTCTCCCATTATCAGTAAAGATGACTGCCGACGGCTGTCATATGATAGAAAGCTTAGCTCTGGAGGCTGATGAGGCCATATATGGGTTCGGCGAACAGTTCGGTCCATTGAACAAAAGAGGATTGACAATACCTATATGGAACTCAGACACAACATATACAGCTGGCTCAAGAAGCTACAAGTCGATTCCATTTTATATCAGTAGCAGGGGATATGGCTTGGTATTGTTGACAGGTGGAAAAGCACTTTTTGAAGTAGGTTCAGGATACTCCTACGTAAGCCTCTCTATAGAGGTTTGGAAGCCATGGATGGAGTATCTGGTCATATATGGACCATCCATTAAGGAGATACTGAGACTGTACACATATTTTACTGGAAGACCATCACTTCCACCACTATGGAGCTTCGGCTTCTGGATGTCCAGAGCTGAGTATAAGAGTAGACATGAAGTTGAGGAGGTTGCTGAGAAGTTGAGGAGATATAGGATCCCCTGTGATGTTATTCATATAGATCCTGCATGGATGAAAGATAAAATATACTCTAACTTTGAGTGGAATGAGAAGGATTTTCCCAATCCGAGGGAAATGTTCAGGAAGCTAGATGAGATGGGTTTCAAAGTATCTCTCTGGGAGCAGCCATATATACCTAAGGGGACGAAGCTGTATGAGGAGGCTTTAGAGAAGGGTTACTTAGTTAGGGCACTGAATGGGGACGTGGTGAACATACTGGATTTCACTAGGCGATTATGTGGAATAGTGGACTTCACTAATCCTAATGCAAGGAAGTGGTATAAGAAGCTGCATAGGAAGATTCTCAATATGGGGGCAAGATTGTTTAAGACAGATATGGGTGAAGCGCTTCCCGAGGATGCATTGCTTTACAATGGAATGAGAGGAGAAGAAGCCCATAACCTCTATGCACTCTACTATCAGGGCACAGTATTTGAAGCTGTTGAGGAGAAGTATCCGGGAGAAGGACTCGTATGGGGCAGGGCTGGATGTATAGGTATCCAGAGATTTCCAGTCCAATGGGGCGGAGATTCTCACTCCACCTTCTCCGATATGACTTCACAGCTCTGGGGAGAGCTGAGCTACTCGCTCTCAGGGGTCCCATTTTGGAGCCATGATATCGGAGGCTTTCAGGGCATAACGATAATCCCACCCGTATGGGGTGAAGAGAATACATCAGGCAGGAGAAAACCGCTTGAAAAACTGTACATACGGTGGGCGCAATGGGGTTTGCTGTCTCCCTTCTCAAGGGCACATGGGACAAGCCCTAGAGAGCCCTGGGAATATGGAGATGAGGCTCTCAAGATCTTCAGGAAATTTACAGAGTTGAGATATAGCCTATTGCCCTACATATATTCCCTTGCAAAGAAGGCTTGTGATGAGGGAATACCTATTGCAAGACCACTTATTATGGAGTTCCAGGATGACCCTACTGTAAGAAATATTGGAAACGAATATATGTTGGGTAATTCTCTCCTGATAATTCCAGTTTTGAGTGGTAATGACCGTGTGGAGTATTACCTACCCAGATGTAAGTGGCTTGACTTTTGGAGTGGA
>NJEE01000044.1 GCA_002255045.1 Candidatus Bathyarchaeota archaeon ex4484_205
AAGCTCCCGTAGAGGAGGTATCGAAATCGGGGGAGGTGGAAGTCACCTATATTCTCCCCTCAGATACCATCTTAAAAAGTTTCAAAGGCCCAAAATATGGTGTCAAGGGCCTAAGAGATCTAGCAGGAACTCAGACATCTTTGAGACCCCACTTGAGCCTCTCTCCTTTGATGAGGGTGAAGAGAGACTTAGAAAATACTTTGGAAATCATCTATGACCTGATGATATGTGGTTTTGATTATTACATAGACCCTATTCCTGGGTTAAATCTAAAGAAGATGGAGGCTATCATCAATATACTAAAGGATGTTGGTAAAACAGTTGGAAGATACTGCATATATTTTGTGAATCTTGCAGAGGAAGAGGATTTATTTGAATCTTTAGATAGAGCGATAGAGTCGGGGGTCAATGGCTTAATCCTTCCATTCTCTAATCCAAACATAATATCCATAAGCGAAGATCCAACAATCAACCTTCCCATACTCCTTAAATATGAGCCCATCTATCCTAATTTCCTATTGTCTTCACATTCTACAATGCTTCTTGCATTTCTAGCAGGAGGGGACCTTCTATATCACCCAAACTACTCCATATCATCAATGCGAGAAGTCTGCAGCAATAATGAGTTGAAGGATCCTCTCAACTTTACCTCCATCAACAGAAATAATTTCCCAATGCCTGTTCTCTCTATATTCTCTTTCACTCCCTTCGATGCCCGGGAAATAGCTTCACTCCATTGTGATATTACTCTAAACTTTGTATATGATTTACACTCCCAATATGAGGTCCTCAGGAACCTTACTCACCTTATCGCCTCTCAGAGGCTTAGCCTCCTAGGAGACGGAGAAGTTTACAGGTAATCTTCCTTCAGCTTTTTTAACACCTATCATTATTTCACATGCTATCTTTACTGAAGATGGCGCATCTATGTACGTTACAATTCTGTACCCTTTACTTAATGTAATGTCCCTTGGATTACCTAGTGCAAAATGTATTACATTCTCTCCCTTCCTAAGTAATGTTGCCTCATTTTTATCCTCATACGCATTTACTGTCAGAACTATCATGTAGTCCATAACCTTCCTCATCTTGGAGATACATTCCTCCAGATCCTTTCTCCTCTCTATGGGGACAACTGCATTCTTGTATCCCCTCATTGTGAGCACATCTCTTATCATCTCAACAGTTTCCTTCTTTATCTTCCCATTTCTATATACTATGTAGAATATTGTATCATGATGTATCTTTGGCTTTTCCCCTATCTCTGTTACAGCCCTCTCACAGGTCTTTAATCTTGTGCGGGTATGTCGCATTCCACCATAGGAGTTCAGACTGGGTCTCCTAAATCTATTAAGTCTCTTTGACTTATATTGTAGAACATTCATGCATGCTTTCGAGCTCATCTTTCTCGCTTTCCTGCTCTTCTCAACTCTCTCTTCCATATAGCTTGACGCCTCTAAAGCATCATCCATGTCTGGAAATATCACTATATCTATCCCCTTCTCAAGGGATTTCTCAAGAAAAGGCCCTGCCTCCATCTCCTCATCATATCTTATAATGTTTATACCATCAACGACTCCTTTACCTGTCTCATCAAGCTTTCTCCATACTACTCCATCCACGTCTCCCTTTATTACATATTCATCAACTTCTCTCCTCCAATCTCTCTTCCTAGGAGGATATGGATAAACTAAGCTAGACACGCCACTATTCTTCAATCCTCTGACAAGTGCCGCCAAATATCTCGCAGCCTCCTCAAATGGTCCACATACACTGTTCAATCCTTCTGGATCATTTATATCATAGTACTCTATTCGTGGACTGAGAAGTGCACTTATGCCTAAGCTTCTAGCCTCCAACGCTATTTGTGTAGCTGTCTCATACGTCACCCGCAGGCTCCCTGTAGCCAAGAGGCCTAGGAGAGGTGGATATGGAACAAAAGGAGGCGGAAGTGGTATTCTGTCAGAAAAGGGATCTCCTCCCATTATGAGGAGTGGTATTCTGGGCCTTACCTTCAAACTTAGGCTCCAGCACTCCTCTAAAAATTTCCTCATCTCTATGTGATTCTCGAAGAGAATATTCTCAACCATTATCCCTCCAATCTGAAGATTTACTATACTGTCCTTAAGAGTCTCCTCCTCGTTCCTATCTAATCCGGTAATAATAAGCTGGCCAGGAACTCTTTTGGTGGAGAGTTTTTCGAAAGCTCTTCTTGGATCCCGAAACTCAACCATTATATTATAAATTATTCTCAGGTGGAACCCTAAATATTTTTAGTAGGGCTTATAAAAATGGATTGAAGAAAAAGAGGAGGAAGATAGAAACATGTTCAAACCCAAACTTATTGACAAACGTTGGATTCCATCAATGGAGGAGAAACTGTTAGACCTCTGGACCTCTGAAGACCTCTACAAAACAGACTACGCTACTGCAGAGAAAGTCTATGTGATTGATACACCGCCGCCCTATATCTCCAATAAATGGCATGTGGCAGGAGCTGCTCACTACACTCAGATAGATATGATGGCAAGATATAAGAGGATGTGCGGAGAAGTAGTATATTTCCCATTTGGAACGGATAGAAATGGCCTGCCGGTTGAGGTTATTGTGGAAAGAAAATATAATGTGAAGGGCCGGGAAATGCCACGGGAGGAATTTCTGAAATTATGTAAAGCCTTCCTGGATGGGGTGGAGGCAGAGGTACTTAAGCAGGCTAAAAGGCTAGGCCTCTCTGCGGATTTCAAAAATTACTATCAGACTGACTCCTCGGTATATAGGAGTCTCACACAGGCGACCTTTATCGAACTTTGGAAAAGAGGCCTTGTATATAAGTCCAGTAGGCCAAGTATCTGGTGTTGGGAGTGTGGTACAAGTCTCGCAGAGGCTGAAATAGAGTATGAAGAACGTGAAACTAAACTGGTTTACATAAAGTTCAAGGTTGTGGACGAGGACTGTTACGTCTCTATAGCTACAACTCGTCCTGAACTGCTCTGTGCCTGTGACGCCGTAATTTTCAACCCCACAGATGAACGGTATAAAGATCTGGAAGGAAGGTTTCTGGAGGTTCCTCTATATGGCAAAAAGGTCAAAGTTCTATCTCATACTTATGCTAAGCCAGATTTCGGCACTGGGTTGGTCATGATATGTAGCTATGGTGACATCTCAGATGTACGTCTATTCAGAGAACTGAATTTGAAACCAACCTATGCGATTGATAAAAGTGGCAGAATGACTGAAGCTGCTGGAAAATATGCCGGCCTCACTATAGAGGAAGCAAGAGAGCGTATAATCGAAGACTTGAAGAGAGACGGTCTAGTGGAGAAAATCGAGAGAACAGTACATAGAACACCTGTTTGTTGGCGCTCTAAGACCCCCATAGAGTTCGTAGAGACCTCGGAGTATTATCTTAAACAGATGGATTTTTTGGATGAGGTGAGGAAAGCTGCTGAGAAAATGCGTTTCTATCCTCCCCAGTCCAAGAAGATCCTACTTAGCTGGATTGACTCGGTGAGTATGGATTGGCCTATTTCTCGTGACCGTTTCTACTCCACAGAGATTCCACTATGGTATTGTAAGCAATGTGGGGAAATCTACCTTCCTCCTCCTGGGAGATATTATCAGCCATGGAAGGAAGATCCGCCCGGAAAGCCGGTGTGCCCCAAATGCGGTGGTTCCAAGTGGGTTGGTGAAGTTAAAACCTTCGACACATGGATGGACTCCAGTATTTCTCCATTATTTGTGGCTAAGTATATGCGGGATGAAAACTTCTTTAGGAAGAGTTATCCCTGCTGGCTAAGGCCTCAAGGTTATGAAATAGTGAGAACATGGCTCTATTATACCATTCTCAAATCTGTCCAACTTCTCGGTATTCCTCCCTTCCAAACTGTGCGAATAAGTGGGTTGGGATTGGATGAAAAAGGGGAGGCAATGCACAAATCCAAGGGAAATGTCATTTACCCTGAGCCATATTTGGAGAAGTATGGTGCAGATGCCTTCCGTCTTTGGGCTGCCTCTGAATCTAAACTGGGTTCCAACTATAGGTTTTCAGAGGAGAGAATAAGGAATGCTTCCCTATTCCTGACTAAATTGTGGAACATCTCACGGTTCATATCCTGCTTTCCAGTTTACTCCTTGGATGATGTGAATTCCCTTAACCCTCTGGACAAATTGATCCTAGGAAAATTGAATGTCGTAATCCAAGTATGTAAAGACTCCTACGAGAAAATGGATGTCTTCCCAGTGGCCGATCAGATCCGACGCTTCACCTGGAGTATATTTGCAGACCACTATATCGAAGCCGTGAAGGCCAGGGCATATAACCGCACAGGGACCTTCTCAGAGTCTGAACAGAAAGCTGCATGGGCCACGCTTCATGCCACTTTGTCTGCAATACTTAGGCTTCTCGCACCCATAACCCCCTTCATAACAGACAAAATCTATCGTGAAATGTATGGCAAATCAGTGCACCATGAGCTCCTTCCAGAGCCTATAGATGGAATAGAAGACAACCCTAAGCTTCTTTCTCTCTGGCTGGATTTCGACTCTGGTGTGTGGAAACTTAAGAAGGAGTATGATTTATCCTTAAAGGATCCTCCTCCAATGAAGCTATATGTCGACCCCCGGCTTGAACCATTAATGAATGACCTCAAGGTGATGCACAATATAAAGGAATACAGTTTTGATGTACCAAGTTACGTAATCAAAATATCTGAGTCCCTCTGGATACCTCCTGAGTAACCCAAGACATTTTCCCACCACATTTAGGGCATACAGTATAAGCCTCAATTACACCATTCTCTTCGGACACCTCTATCTTTGGCTTCTCCAAAGCATAACCACAATAACTACAGTAAATTTTTCCACCTATCTCCAAATATTTATTAATGTTCTCTTTCGCTATCCTCAAAACCTCTTCTTTAACCAATTCTAGATAGCTTCTTCCTCTAATCCTTATCCCCCCATCTCTCCCAACAGCAATATATAAAACCCCTCCACACCTCGGACACCTGGAGGAAATCCTATAGCCTGGAAAGACTGGAATTATCAAGGAATATCCACATAATGGACAAGGAACCTCTTTAAATTCGTAGATACCGCCAAACTGCATTACATTTAAACCTTCTTTCAAACTTATTTATCTCTTGAGTTTCCAGTGCATATAGGTATTGTAATCCCCACCTTCAATGAGAGAGAAAACCTTCCGATACTTTTAGAGAGATTGCTCTCCTCTCTCACCCCTATCTTTGAGACAAGTATAGTGATTGTGGATGACAACAGTCCAGATGGAACAGGAGAGATAGCAGAGAGGTATGCATCTCAACATTCTGGAATTACAGTGGTCCATAGGGCTAAACCAATGGGTCTTGGCTCCGCTATTTTAACTGGCCTCAGAAAACTCCGTGAGATCAAGGTTAAGGTCACAGTTCAGATGGATGCAGATCTCTCCCATAGGCCTGAGGACATACCTCAACTTATAGAAGGAATAAAAGAGGGTCATAATGTAGCAGTAGGCTCTAGATATATTGAGGGAGGTAGAATCGTAGGCTGGGGTTTCTGGAGGAAGGCTGTGAGCAGGACTGCAAATTTCCTGGCCCATCTGGTTCTCGGCATAAAGATAAGGGATGTAACAACAGGATTCAAGGCTTATGATGAAACAGCTGTTAATATTCTTCTAAATTCTCATATAGAGTCTAGTGGGTTCTCCTTTCAGGTTGAATCCCTCTACATACTTTCTAAGAAGGGCCTAAGAATATGTGAGAAGCCTATAACCTTTGTGAATAGGGAGCGGGGCTACTCCAAACTAGGTTTAAGAGACTTCATCAAATTTCTCACTTCTATATTGTCTCTGAGGGCTCGAGGTGTTAGTTAAGTGAGCATTAAACGCATCACTCTCTCCCTCCTCCTCTCTCTCTTAATTCTGATAGCTCTCCTCTGGAATACCGACCTTTCCATACTTTTAAGCGTCGAAATCTCCTCGCTGCTCGTCTCAATTCTATTCTATTACGTTATGAATCTCATAATGTCTCTTCGACTCTACCTGTTACTCGGGAGAGTGAATGTCAACCCCCCTGCTCCTGAAATATTCTCTTCCCATATGGCTAGTATGCTGTTCAGCGATATTACTCCCGGAAAGGTGGGCTACTTGGCTTTTCCTCTCTTTACATCCTCTGTGCCGAAAGAAAGAGCCTTAGGCGTAATTTTAGCTGCACAATCTACTGATTTCATTATAAAGGTATCTGGGAGTATTTTGGCTCTCTACTACCTCATCCATATGCTCCCTGGATGGCTTCTTCCATTTACCTATCTGGCTCTCACCATCGGCATATTATTTGCATCCGCACTTCTCCTCCTCATATTATATGCAAGCTGGTTTGAGAGACTTGTCCGCAAAATCCCCCTTCTCAGTATCCTAGGTGTGAAAATTCTTGAAAAGATTGTCCTCTTCAGGGGTGCTGTGAAGAACTTCAAACTCCTGCTCATATTGTCTACTTTCCTAGGAATAGTCTCATGGATAGCCTACGGCCTCTGCTGGTATTGGATTGCCCAATCTCTCCAGATCAATTCATTTACATTCCTTTTCTGGTTCCTCATCCATCCCTTGATAACTCTGCTCTCCTTCGTTCCACTTACGCCTGCAGGTCTTGGGATCCAGGAAACAGGTTTAGCACTATTTCTGCAAGTAATAGGACTGGATAGAAGTGTTGCAATCACCTTCGCCATTTTGTCCCGGATCATCCCCACCCTAAGTGACCTTATAGGCCTTCCCACACTAGTAGAGAAGGGCACAGAAATATTCTCATCGCTGAAATAAAAATAAATAAAGAAGGTGGGTGAATAAACCCACAAGGAATGTCCTACAAACACTATCTCGATGATGTGCTTTCCTATGTCCGAAGTCACCATGAGTATCGTGCTAGAACTCTAAACCTAATTGCGAGCGAGAATATAGCAAGCCCTACTGTTAGAAAGATTCTCTCCTCAGATCTCGGCCATAGATATGCCGTAGGCTTCCTATATTCTCGAATGTATCATGGAACTCGATATATCGACAGAATAGAAGAGCTTGTAGGGTATCTCGCCAGGAAACTCTTCAGATGCGAGCATGTAAACCACATCCCTGTGAGTGGAACTCTCGCAAACCTAATTATGATGGATGCTTGCCTACGGCCAGGAGACGTACTCGCAGCAGTTAGTGTATTAGATGGAGGTCATAGTAGCTTCAAGGAATGTTCTAGAGTTAGAGGTGTAAGCATGGTTCCTCTTCCATTTGATGAGGAAACTTACAATATTGATGTAGACGCCTCAATCAGGCTTATTCATCGTATTAGTCCTAAGCTAGTTCTATTAGGTGCTTCTGAGTTTCTCTTTCCTCATCCAGTTGCAGAGTTAAGGGACGCCGTTTCAGAGGTGAATGGCATACTAGCATACGACTCAGCTCATGTTCTAGGTTTGATTGCTGGAGGGAAGTTCCAGGACCCTTTGAGAGAGGGTGCTGAGATCGTTACAGGAAGTACTCATAAAACCTTCTTCGGTCCACAGGGTGGGATAATTCTCTGTAAGAGGCAATTCTCTGAAGCTATAGATAACTCCGCACTGAAGCTTGTTAATAATCACCATATAAATAGAGTTGCTGCCCTAGCTGCTGCCCTCTGTGAGATGCTCGAGTTCGGGGAAAAGTATGCCGAACAGACTGTGAGGAATGCTAAGGCACTTGCAGAATCCCTCTATGAACGGGGAATAAATGTCCTGTGTCCAGACCTCGGTTTTACGGAAAGCCATCAAGTTCTGTTTGATGTGGGGAAAGGAAAGGCAAAGAATATTACAGGAATATTGGAGGATGCAAACATTATCACTAATCCAACCCCTCTTCCACATGATAATTCCGATATGGATATGAGTGGAGTCCGATTGGGAGTGCAGGAGATAACGAGACTGGGGATGAAGGAGTCGGAGATGGTCTTCATAGCCGAGCTTATTTCAAAGGTACTGGGTGGTGTATCCTCCTCTAAGATTAAGACTGAAGTAGCTGATCTCCTA
>NJEE01000045.1 GCA_002255045.1 Candidatus Bathyarchaeota archaeon ex4484_205
TCGCTCCACCGCCCAGCGAAACCAATACAGGATCCTTCTCGTTGGCGACTTCCAGTATCTTGTCTTTTTCTCTAAGAATCTTCACCCTAGCGGAGTATGGATCTCGGATATTAACAAGTTGTACTTGGCCAATCATTAAAGGTTCAGTACTATTTGTATATATGCCTCCACTACTTCGGAACATCTTTGCACCATTGCTGGCAGCAGCTACTACTGAAGGTTCCTCGATCGCCATAGGAATTAGATACTCTTTTCCATTTATGAGAAAGTTTGTGGCAATGCCCAGAGGAATATGCATCACACCTATTACATTCTCTATCATCCGGTCGGCTATGTCAAGAGTAAGAGAACCGGAGTTGGATAATAATGAAATTTCCTCCGGAGTGAGCTCTGCGAACTCTTTAACAATCTTTTGTCTTTCCTCGATAGATAGCTTATAGAAGCCAGGAAGTTTAGATGATTTAACCATACTTAAATTATATCTTTTCCGCTATTTTATTTAGCTTATCTTATTTTGCTTCGATTAACACACCCTTATTCTTCCCTGGATTAAATCCTCCAGAAATCTTGAGAGATTCTCTTCACTTAAGCCAGACCTTAAGGTTTCCTCAATCCTCTTCTTTACACTATTCAGACTCACATTTTTCTCTAATGTTACCTCTGCAGCGACAATTTTTGGCTGGTGGATTGGTTCGCCTATTTGGCTGAGAAGCCAGACATAAATCTCTTTCACTCCATCTACGGAGGAGTATACTCTCTCTGCGAGTCTATAGGAGAGGATGTTGTAAATTTTACCTACATGACTAATAGGGTTCTTTCCTGCTGCTGCCTCAGAACTTGTTGGCCTATTTAGGGGAATTATACCATTAACTCTGTTCCCTCGCCCTACTTCTCCACTATCGCCTGCCTCTGCAGAAGTCCCTAGAACCGTAAGATATACACCATTGACGCCTTTTCCAGGACTATCTAAAGCATTGAAATTCACTTTTACCGATTTTCCAATTGTTTTCTCAAGATGTTGGTTTATTTCTTCCAAAACTTCCGACTTAAGCCGAAAATATGTTTTCTCGCTATCTACATAACGATCGATAAAGGGCATAGCGATCGTAATATCTATATCATCTTTCACACGTAACCCCATGACCTTTACATCTTCTCCTGTCTCCGGAAATTCTGATTTGAAATCTGAGGAATTAAGGTAATTCTCTAAGGAAAGAACGAGTTTTTCCAGAGGAGTCATGGGGGCGTATCCTACGGCAGCTGAGGTATCATTTGCACCGAGGAAACCTTTCGTCCTCTTAAATATTGAGATAAGCTCCTCTGAGCCCGGTTTTAGTTCCACCTGATACTTTACATGTACGTCAGGATTTACAAAACGAAGATTTTCCCTAAACCATTTTTTCGCGGTTTCTATAGCTATTTTGTCAATAGGTATTTCATCACCATCACCTCTGAAAGTAGCTCTATCACCAATTATCAGAAGCATAGGTGATTTTACTTCCCCCCCACCGAATGCAGTCTCAGCTTCGCCTGCCACAAGAAGTCCTTTATCAATATTATGATGTAGGATAAACCCAAAGTGACGGAGATACTCTCTACAGATTGCTATGGAGATCCCATTCATTATTGAGTCACATATAGTATCAGGATGACCTATACCCTTCCGTTCACATATCTCTACGTCTCTTTCACTAAGAGGTGAATGCAGACTCTCTGAAACAATGAAGGAAACCATACAAAAGCATTCCTCGTCAACTAATTAAAAAACATTCTTCATCTTGAAGGTTAGAGCAACCTCTTTACAAGCTTCTTCGAAACATAACTAACTGTGAGGCTTAAAAAGAGGATTATAAGAATTAATGGAAAATTACCTATAAGGGGGCTACCAGCTGTGTTGCACTCCTCTTTTTCTTCTAGGATTGGAGAGGGGATAGAAGAAGTATCTTGACCACCTCGTAATGTGTAGTTCTTAGGTAGGCCATTCTCTTCGAAGGTGTATGTGCCGACCGATAACTTTCTTATAGAAAAGAATATAGAGGAAGCTAATAATATACCAGCAATCACAGCGATCATGTAATTTAGGGAGCGCAAGGTCTAATTTAGTGAACAGGGAAGGGATTTATATATCCACTTTTTAAAACAGTCTAATTTACTTGGGTCTTTTTCTGAGAAGGAAGATTGATTCCAGTAGATTAAATAGAATAGAGAAGGCGAGAGCCAATAGAGCTACTTGGTTATGTATGGATAGTGTCTGCTCTATTAAGAGAAGATAGAGAATTAAGAAAGTGATAAAGAAACTTAAGTAAAAGATAAAACGAGGTAAAATTATTCCACGGAATGTGGTGAATAAGGAAAGGATACCTATTTTCGCAGTTTTTAGAAGGAGGTATTCACCAGAATAAGTCTTTGTGAGGAGACCGAGGTGCCTTAATTTCTCAAGATGGTGAAAAGCGACACTCGGACTACTCAAGCCGAGGGCTCTCTGTACTTCACGGACACCTACTCTTCCTTCTTTCTTTCCGAGGATATACCAGTAAACTTTCAGGGTGGTACCCTTAAGTTCTGCTTCTACATTTTCTATAGACAACAAAATAATTTCTAAACTGAAATGTTTAAAACATTCGGTTATTAAAGGAAGTTTGAACTTAAAATAATCAAGGAAGAAGAGGTCTTATTCTAAGAGTGCTCCGGCCGGGATTCGAACCCGGGTCCTCGGCTCGAAAGGCCGAGATGCTTTCGGCGATATTGACCGGACTACACCACCGGAGCACAATAAATCAGAAATTTAGGGAGATATTTAAATGATTAAAGAGTGAGTTTTATCATCAGAAGGATATGAGAGAGGAATTCAAAACGATAGATATTGGAGAACTTAAGGAAACATTAGAAGGTAGGAAAGTAAAAATAGCAGGATGGATCTACACTAAGAATGTACTAGGGAAACTTATCTTCTATAGAATTAGAGACGGAACTGGGATAATCCAAGTAGCAATAAAGAGAGGAGAGATACCTGAAGATGAATTTGAAGAGGCTGCGAAAGCCCTTAGAGAAAGTTCTGTATCAATTGAGGGAATTCTACGGAGAGACCCTAGAGCACCGAATGGTCTAGAGGTTAGGGCTAAAAATGTGAAGATTTTAGGGGAGTCTTTGGAGGACTATCCAATAAAACCGGGGGAGACTGTAGAGTTTCTTTTGGATAATAGGCATCTTCACATCAGGGGACTGAAAATGAGTGCAGTAATGAGAATAAGGGCAAAAACTATAAACATAATGAGAGAATGGCTCGAAAAGAGAGGATACGTAGAGGTACATGCACCTACATTAATCACGGCAGCTTGCGAGGGAGGGGCAACTCTATTTGAAGTAAAATATTTTGATCGGAAGGCGTATCTAACGCAGAGTAGCCAATTATATCTCGAGGCACTGATATATTCGTTGGGCAAGGTCTACACAATACAACCAAGTTTTAGAGCAGAGAAATCAAGAACAAGGAGGCATTTAACAGAGTTCTGGCATTTGGAAGTAGAGGAGGCATTTGCTTCTCAGGAGGATATTATGAGAACAGAAGAAGAACTTTTGATATATACTACAGAGCGGGTAAAGGAGGAATGTAGAAGAGAGTTATCCATATTGGGGCGAGAGATAGAAAAAATCGAGGCACCATTTAGGCGAATTACCTATGATGAGGCTATCGAAGCGTTGAATAAGGAGGGCCTTAAGATAAAGGTGGGAGAAGATTTCGGAGTACCACATGAGGAGAGACTCTGCAAAATCTTTGGATATCCTCTTTTCGTTATGCATTATCCACGAGAGATAAGGGCTTTTTACCATAAGCCTTCATCAGATCCCCGAAGAGTAATATGTCATGACTTGCTGATTTGGCCTTATGGAGAGATAATTGGAGGAGGGCAGAGAATAGATGATTACAATGAGTTGCTTGCGAGAATAAAGGAGAGTAAATTAGATCCCTCAGAATATAGGTGGTACTTGGATCTCAGGAAGTTTGGAAGCGTACCTCACTCTGGGTTTGGTCTAGGGGTAGAGAGGTTTGTAGCGTATCTTTGTAAGTTGGATCATATAAGGGATGCGATACCATTTCCCAGAACTCCTGCGAGGGTTTATCCTTGAATTTTTCGAGGTTTATACACATCAGAAGAGCACTCGATGACTTCTTAGAAGAAAAACAGATAGAGATTCAAGACATACTTAGTGTTATGGATGAAGAAGTTAAAGGAATAGAGAGATATTTAAGGGAGAAGACTTTATTGAGGGAGGAAGAAATAGAGAAATTGGTTAGGAAATATAGCAGTAGAGAACTGAACTTGCTTATATTCGTTTTACAAACTTTCTACATTGTAAATATGGGTGGGCTTTATAAGGGGAGACTCATTCTTCCCCTAAGAGGAGAGATATTACAGGGTAATAAAGCAACTCTTGAGGGTATTAGTAAATTACTTAGAGCATTAGGAATATTCCGAATATGAGATTAGAGAATGGTGGACCGGGGGGGACTTGAACCCCCGACCTTCCGGGTGCAAGCCGGACGTTCATACCAGCTGAACTACCGGCCCTATATCATTTTTATCTTTGAATGAACTAAATAAAGGTTAATATTAGGGAATTATGAGAGAAAGAATTAAGGCCGCCGTGGCGTAGACTTTAGGAGACGTAACCTGGTAGCGCGCTGGCCTGTGGAGCCAGTTGGCAGGGTTCAAATCCCTGCGGCGGCCTCCATAAAATAGAAAGAATAAAGTTAATATCCCTCCTTCCGACAAATTTTATCTTGCGCCGCCGTAGCTCAGTCTCTGAATAGGGGAGAAACAGGTAGAGGGATGCCGACAGCGGCGGAGGTAATACGCCGAAGCTGTTAAGGACATCACAGAAACCCGTGGGTCATAGCATATGCGACTAACGGTTCGAGAAGAATGTTCGGAAATCCGATCGGCGGCGCCATCACTAATATTTTTAAACCTCTATTTATACCAGATATTTTTGGGGCCCGTAGCTCAGCCAGGTAGAGCGGCAGGCTCATAACCTGTTGGTCGTCGGTTCGAGTCCGGCCGGGCCCACCATATTTTCGCCAAAGAGTTACTCTCTAAGTCTAGAGAAGGTGAGAATAAAACCTATGGATAGTAGAAAGATTCCACATCCGAGAAAGAAGATCCAGTAGGGTCCTACACCTAAAGGGGGAGGAGAGCGATCAAGTTGAAGGGAAGCATATGTAAGCAGAATGCCTAATACCAGGACTGCCAGACCAAATAGTTTTACAGATATCTTCTTGATCTTAGTGGACATTATTGGATTCAACTTCACTGATTTCTGTATATAAATTATTTTGTGTTATAAGAGAGATGTGAGAATTGGCATAGTAGAGAAAAGGAGGGCTATGAAGTAGGGAGGTAAACGGGACAGGTATTTCATGAAAACAAAAATCATGATTACACTTACTATTATAGATACAGTGTATGAGAGAATGAGATGGAATGTGAGAGAGCTCAGTATGAGATCTGAGATAAAGTACTCAAGTAAAAGAGAGCCAAAGAGAACGGGAATACCCATCAGAAAGGATAAATAGATAGAGTTCTGTGTATTGAACCCCAATAAAATGAAACCTATTATAGTGATCCCCGAACGACTTACACCAGGTAGAACGGAAAATGCCTGAAGGAATCCTATAATAAGTACATCTTTAACATTTAAGCTAGTAATAGATCGATCAGAGGTTCTTAGATAATACCTTGTTATGCCTGTTATGAAGATGAAACATCCAGCTAAAAACATTAATTGACGGTAGTAGTCTATTAGGAGAGGCTTAACTAAGAAGTAGAGAGACAATCCTATTAGACCGGTGACAAGCGTTACAAGGAATATGAAGTACAACATATTATATTCTGGCGAGTTTTGATCTGATCTTTTGCGAAGAGAGATAAGTATTTGGTAAAGGTCTCTCCGGAAGAAGATGAGCAAAGCCACCACACTACTGCTTTGCAGAAAAAGGGAAAGATCATATGAAATTTCCGAGGGTATTCCAAGGACTTGATGGGAGTATATTAAGAGGAAAGTCTTGCTGCTTATTGGTAACCATTCTAAGGATCCTTGAAGCACTCCAAGAAGGACCCAAAGAAAAAAAGAAATTATGCTATTCATCACATGACACACCCCATGTATGTTTTTTATTAGTGCCCCCTAAAGGCTCTCCAGCTCCTCCAGTCTTGCCTTTAAATATTCATCAACTATGAAGGACAAACCATATTTGCTGAAGGCTTCCTGTTCGGCTTTTTTCTTCACTTCGAAGAAGTATGAAATTTCGGATTTCCATGGTTCAGATTGATATCTCGGATCTCTTAATAACTCTTTTAAACGCTTTAAGTCGACCTCACTTAACTTCTCAGATGGAAGGTCGTATTTGGTAATGTCACTTGCATATACCCCAGCCCATTTAGCATCTGGTGTGGCCAATTCAGGTATATGGGCTGCGTTAGCAGACCCAGAGATAATGACTTGGCATATATGAAGACCCCAAGGATCGGCATCTGCAAACAGATATACTGGTAAGTTGAGTTCTTGATTCAACCGCCGTATGAGAACTCTTGTTGATCTCGGCGCCTGACCCATAGTATGAATCAATATGGCATTAAATTTCCGCCATGCTTCCTCCTCTATAAAACGTGTGAACATTGCAGATTTCTCTATCACGATTACTTTATCAGCTGATGTTTGAATGAAGTTAGAGGAAGCGAGGGCAGGACCGATCACCACACCATCTGGAAACATTGTTAGATTTATCACCCTTCCTTCATACCCTTTGACGGTATATTCGATATCTAGGTCACCAAAAATTGCGCTTCTCTCTTCAGGATATATATTGAAATGCTCCCTCGGATGTTTCAATATGGATTCAAGCTCAGTAATAATTCTATCTGACTCGTCTTGGGAGGAGAATGGAACGTCGCTTCCACTAGCCATGTAAAATACGTCTCGTAGGGTACTGGATTTTCCCTCTTTGATAAGCATGGAGGCTATGTAGGCGACCCAAGTGAGCTGTGTTAATGGACGTAAATGCTTTACATTACTGGCTCGTCTCCTAATGACTTTATTACCAAGCACATATTGCCGTAACCTCTGGTCATAGACAATGTTACCAGTAGTTCTAGCAGGTAATTCTATTGTAGGAAACTGTCCTTTTTCGATCTGTTTCAATATCTCTATGGCAAAACTCTCTATGAGATATAGAGTCTCCTTTTTAATTTCCGGTGCACTATGTTTCTTCATCATTTATAGGGCTTCGCTTCAATAATTTAGATATATCGGGGATGGGGCGATTAACCGTTAGAGCCGCATACTTAACCATTACAGGGAGATATTTCTTGAAGACATTAAAGCGTTTGGATTGATATTTTATCTTCTCACGCTTAGCTATGAAGCGTGAGAGTTTTCTTGTCAGCTCACGCACAGCATTAAGTATCTCACGTTCTATTTCAGGCCTATCAGCGATGAATTCCTTCCCTACAGTTTTATAGGGGATCTTTGTAGAGGCTATATGTATAGCTACTGCTACTGGATCGTTATTGGGATCAATTTTGTAATATTTCCAATTTATCAGCTGAAAGACAACTTTCCAGGACACGTCACTTGATTCGTCATAAAGCAAGGGAATTCTATTAGCAAACCTATATAATTTAATGCCAGGAGGAATATTTCCACCATAGGCTATTGCAGCTTCTACTATGAAAGGATGGCCAGAATAGGCAGATGGCTTTCTAGCGATCGCCTCCACAAACTCAGGTTTCAATTCTTTCTGAATGCCCTTCTTTAGTAGTTGTGGCCCAATAGGTGACAAGCAGGATGCATCAGGCAGGAGAAAACCATCATAGGAGTGGAGACATCGAGCTAACATAACCAATTCTTCATGGGTGAGTTTCTTGGGATTCAAGATGACGAAACATGTTGGCCAGTTTAAGATTTTTAAGATTTTCCTTGAGCATTAACAGCGTCGCCGGTTTCATAATACACCTCCCAGTTGGCCG
>NJEE01000046.1 GCA_002255045.1 Candidatus Bathyarchaeota archaeon ex4484_205
GGTAGCGGGAGGCCTGCTGTCATGGTGATAGACGTTCACGGAGAGTACTGCGAGCTAGGATCTCCTCCCATAGAACCTGGGAAAACAGACTACTCTTACAAAGTAAGGGTAATAGATGCCTCTGAGATTAAAATAGGAGTCCCAAACCTAGATGCTATCCAGATACAATCTTTTGTAGAGGAGATGAGCGAAGTACAGAGGAGAGAGCTAGATAAAGTGATAGATAAGCTCAGGATAGATATGAACTCCGGTCTAGGACCTTACGATTTGGAAGACATAATATCGAGAGTTGAAGTGGAAGAAATGAATAGAAAGACCAAAGAAGCATTAGTAGGGCTTCTCAGACCCGGGAAAGCTGTAGTTATAGACTTATCTTCGTTGGATCACCTAAAGAGGAAGAGGATAATAGTCTCCTATTTACTCAATAGAGCATTTTACCTAAGAAAGACTGAAGAAATCCCTCCAACCATAATATTCTTAGAGGAAAGTCATCAGTTCTGTCCTGAGGGAGGGAGATCCATTTCAAAGCCCATTGTAGAAAGGATAGCAAGAGAAGGTAGGAAATTCTGCCTATCTCTCTGTTTAATAAGCCAGAGACCAGTTAAACTCTCTACAACAGCTCTCTCTCAGTGCAACACTCACGTCATACTCAGAGTAACAAACCCAAATGATTTAAAGCACATAGGGGAGAGCAGTGAAGGGATAACTAAATCTACTCTAGAGGCGATAACCACCCTACAGGTAGGAGAAGGTCTAATCGTTGGTGAGGCAGTAAATTACCCAATATTCGTCAGAATAAGAGGTAGAAAGTCACAAGAACCGAGTGTCTCAGGGAAACTCGAGGATGTCGCTAAGAAATTTGAACTGGATTTGCTAGAGCAAGAGGAAGACGTCAGAGCGTTCCTAAGGTGATGAGTTTGACAATAAAAAAATTAATAGTTGGAGAGATCGAGGAAAAGATTAAGAAGATGGCTGAGGAATTGGAAGAGGTCAGGAAAAACATTAAACTATTGGAAAACAGGATTTCGGAGATACTTGATGAGATAAAAAGAATAGAAGACGCTAAAGCCGATAGGATGGAACTGGAAAAAGTGAGAAGAATAGCATTTGGCCTTAATCCCACAGACCTCAAAATACTGGAGTCTCTTAAGGGCGAGAGGGAACTAAGCTTGGACGAGATAAGCGAAGAGATAATGGGACTAGAGAAGAACTACATACTATCGAGAATAAACAGGTTGATTGACCTAGGGTATATAGAAAAGACAAAAGAAAAAGAAAAGAAACTAGAGAAATTCAGACTCACCAGAGAGGCTTCCCTGGTAATTAAGTGACTTCCTCGCTAACTAGAACTAGCCGGATATCCTCTTTATTGCTAGTTTTATGTCGATTGCCTTTACGGTCTTCCTACCAGCGTGTCTGGCTAATTCAACTGCCTCTGTGGCTACTTTACCGGCGTACTCTTCCAAATACTCGGCAAGGGCTTGTTGTGCTTCTGCACTCACTCTAACTGCTCCAGCCTTCCTTATCAATCTACCTACGGGTGCCAGGGGCAACTCGGGCATGTATACTCACCCCCGAATTTTAGGGAGAGACCCTTGAGATGTCATTGGGCCTCTCCTCACCCTCTTACTCGAGAAATCATTTATATAAAGCTTTCGGTTCAGAAGGGTTCTGAAGGCCCTTTTACACAATCATTCATACCTAGGAGCTGATCCCTATCCTAAGCTCACTCTGGGTCGGATGAGAGAATGTTCAAACTAGCTGAAGTATGGGTTGAGTCAGAGGATACTCCTCCTCGGATTTAGCTTACGAGCTCACTCTTACTATTAGCAGGCTTAACATGGAGATACTCATGTATTAAGGATTTAAGATCTGGAACTTAGTATCCCGACTGGTATTCCCAAGAGGAGGCCTAACAACACCCCAAACAGGAGGTAGTTAATTGGATCCTCTCCTAGGAAATACAAGATATTTGAATTGCTCCTCATGGTTCTCCTAGTCCTCTTTTGGTAACTCATCCACTCTTGTTGCTTATATTCTGTTCTCTCTTTGTTTGCCTCTCTAGAGCTCTCTAATTTTCGAGCGGTTTCTCTTCCATCTCTTTCTTCATCGTAGCTCTCCGTGTTGTAGTTCTCTGTTATTTCCATGCCAGGAGGTGTGGCTGGACTTCCTCTCTGTCCAGATCCTCTCTCTCGGCTAATTTCATTTTCTTTCTTGGAAAATTCCACTCTGAGTTGGTTAGAGTATATTCTCCTCTGAGTTACACCATCGTAGTACACTACAGTCGCTGGTGGGAGCAGTATCTCGCCCTCAGACTCTGGAAATAGGTAGTACTCTATGGACTGTTCTCCGAAAACCGTTCCAATGTAGTAATCGTCTCCTTCGTATCTCATGTTTCTGGGTATCTCGTCCCTAAGCTCCACCTGTACTGGATTATTAGTGTAGACAGTGACTATGACCTTTATCCTATCGTTCATGATCTCTGCTCTCTTCGTAACAAATACCTCTGTGTTTCTACCTAAGTAGTTCTCTGCATTACTCTCTCCTTCTTCTGATTGCTCATTCCAGTTTTCATCTCGTACAACGCATCCATAGAAAGTTACTTCAGCAGTCAAAACTTCCTCTTTGCTTACTCCACCATAGTCGATGTATACGGGTATCTCTACTAGAATTGTGCCCTCTGGAATTAACGGTTGTATGGCAAACCCAATTCTCTTGGTCTCTCCAGCGGGGATCTCTGGATTGAGTAAATCTAGAGATGGTTCCTCTCCTGGCATAGAGAATGGGAATAGTATCTTGTAGTCCCTACCATCAGCTTGACTTATTCTAACGAACATTGGAATGTTCGATGTGTTCTCTATGACTAGCTCCATTGGAATGAGTCCCATGTAGCACTCTCTCTCCTTTTGTTCGATTCTGATCGAGTAATCGGATGCCAATACAGTACTAGCCAATATGAGAGCTAACGCCATAATCAACATAGCTTTCAATGTCTTTTCCTCTCTTCTCACCATTTATATCATCCTCCAACCCATCTTCTTTTTTATCTGTCTTATCAGCTCTTCAGAGAAGTTTCCTGCTAGGACTACCCTTCCCCTCCATGGGTATTTCTCCCTTATGAGATCAGCTATCTCCTTAGGAAGGGTGTCCCCAACTAACAGGAGAGGAGATGAAAACCTAGAAGCTAGGGAAGATGCAGAGTAAACAGGATCGTCCTCTTTAGTTATTACTAGTAGTTTCAGTTCCTCGAATTCTCTTCCTATCTTCACGGACAAGTCTATTGGATTTTCTCCTACGAATTCCGTTGCTTTCACAGGAGAGTGCCTTCCCATAGAGTTTACCCATATCACTTCTTCTGAGTCTAAGGGTTCTCCTTTTCTGTAGTAGGCAAGAGCAGCTCCTAGCTTGTTCGCCAGTGGTCCTGCCAAGATGGCTCCGAACTCATCGTTTCCGTAGACCAAAACGAGTTTCCTACTTCCTGCATTGAAAGCTTCTCTTACTCTGTTACACGTTTCGTATCTGTCTTTACCCCATATCCTAGAGTATTTTATGCCTATGCTGGATAAGTAACTCTCTATTTCCTCAGGAAGTGCCTCGGGACCGCCAACGATTATCACTCTAACCACTCCCTTGTTCTTAAGATCTAGAAGAGTTTCATAGTATCTCTTTGGATCCACTAAAACTACTGGTTTCCCCAGATATCCAACACACGCTGCATCAGCGAATAAATCACTTCTTGCGATGAAGACCTCTTTTTCCCCCGATAAGAAGTAATCAATGAGTTTCAACGACACTTCCTCTTTGCTTCCGGAGAAGACCCTGAGTAGCTTAATTGGTGTGTAAGAGGAATCGGACACTGAAGATAGGACTGAGGTGAACTGAACTGACAAAATTATTAGAGAGACCACTATGACCCTCCACGACAAACTCCTTCCCCCCTCCTGGTTGGACAGGAGACTAGAAAAACATTGTTTTTCCTCAACTCATGGGGACTACTGATGACCTCTTATTTTTAAGGGAGCTCCAAGTGTGGAACATCCTGTAAAGAGCTGTCGAATGAGCTACTATTGAGACCATTATTAACGAAAGATCTCTTCCCCATGGAAGTGGGCTGACTATTCCGAGTATCAAGAGTCTAGTTGGTCTACTCCCTAAACCTACGTCACACTTCACTCCTTCTAACTCAGCTCTGGATCTAGAGTAACTGACCAATAATGATCCGGTAATAGCTAGGTATCCCAGAGTGCTGAACTTGGAAATCCCAGCTATTATTATTATTTCGGTGTATCTGTCCACTAGGGAATCTAAAAACGCTCCCCACTTACTTCCCTCTCCGGTATGTCTAGCAAGAGCTCCGTCCAATAAATCGAAAAATCCAGTTACTAGGACTAGTATGGCCCCAATTACTATGTAATCATACCAGAAGGACAAAAAAGAAGCAGTAGAAGTTACTAATCCGAGGAGAGTTAATTGATTTGGGGAGACTTTTCCTGAGAGAAGCATGAGCAGTGGTCTAATTAAGCGTGAAGTCCTCTCTCTCAACCATCAGTCCTCCGATATTAACTCCAAGACTTCCTCTTTGTCCGAGACTTCTCTGAGTTTCTGGGAATTTATCATCGGCACTCCCTCTACTGGCTCCTTTATCTTAGTTCCAGAGGGGGCCTCAACTACGTAAAGGGGAGGGGCCCCCACCACTTCTGATACCTCTCTCAAGACTCTTGCTCTCTTGAGAATTAGCTCCACTTTATATTTCGATACTGATGTGAGTATTTCTCTGTTCTTGTCATCGTCCTTACTGAGGACGTCGAATGGTGCGCCCATGGTAGGATATACTCTGAACCCTATTTTCTCAAACTCATTGAGGACTTTCTCAACTAATTCTGGCACTCTTCCAATTGAGAAATTCGACTCGAATCTCTTAAATAATTCCGGTGCTAGGAAGATTTCATCCTCCTTCAGGACTTCCAAGAGAAGTAATGCCTTTTCGTAACTGGCATCTATTTCCCCGCTTTCGTACTGTCTTATTGTGTCCTTAGACACTCCTATAGCTCTTGCTAAGTCCCCTCTGGAGAGTCCCTTTCTCTCCCTGACCTCCCGAAGTCTTTTTCCGTCTATTCTTACGTAATATCCCCCTCTATCTGCATATACCATTGGTTCTTCGTTCATCACTATCTGTTCCAAGGTCTCCAAATTTATTGCTGGTATTCCATGCCTCTCGTATACTACTCCCCCCTCCAAGAGTACGTTCTTAGTTCTCTCTCCCACTATAATCGGAAATGCTGCTAAGAGTGAGGAGATCCACTTCATTCTACTAGCTTGACCCTCTGAGACACAATCTATGTTATATAGGACTTTCAACAGGAGGAGCAATTCCTCTCTTCTCGCAACTAGGTCGAAAGCTGATCTCACTTCGCAAACTTCAGATGTCTTGAACCCTCCTTTCCTCAGGATTTCCACTGCCCTAATCAATACATCAAGTCCCTTTTCCCTCAATGGCATCACCTCTGTGACTCGATCAGGCTTCTGGGCACTCATCTATCATACCCAGCTACCGCTGATCGAGCCTCATCGGTGTATCCGTACCTGGATTACCCCAGTCACTGCTCCTGGGGGCAACGCCGGTACGGAATGTCCCTCTCAGGACATTTATATAAAGGGGGTGATATAAAGACTTCCCCTGGGTCCCTCTTGAGAGTAGTCGGGTGCTATGAAGTGGCTGAAAACGTTGCTAAAGCTCTATCTCGTGCTTTGAAGAGTGTTAACTCAGAATTAGAGGGGAAAAGTGGAAGAATAAGCAAAATGGATGCTGAAGTCCACGCCAGAATTGGTGGGGGAGGCGTAAAGATACTAGTCGCTGTTTCCGATGATTACGATTCGGTGAAAGAGGTAATAGGGGTGAACGTCAGGGACTTCGGAGAAACCAAATCAATGGAGAGAGCACTTTACGAACTGAACAAGAAGTTAGAGGGGGTCAAAGGGGAAATAGTAGACGTGTTCTCCACCACTAGACTGAGTCTAGCTCTCCCGGGTTGGGTCTACACTACCCTTATAGTTGCCGTGAACAAGCTAGAGGGGAAAACTACGCAATAGCATAAATCGGAAACAACTTAATTAGATGTCTAATTCTAGTCGAAGAGGGCAAGCATTGAACTTGAATAAGACGTTGATTCTCCTAGTAGTAATACTACTCCCATTGATGTGTTCAAATGTCTCATGTTCAAACGAAGGGTGTAAGTGTAAACTTTGGATGAAAATAGAGCCAAGAAAAGACGTCTATTTCCCAGGAGATATAGTGAGAGTTACCCTATTTGCCAAGAACATATCCGATGAGGAACTAGATAGATTCAGGGTCCTAATAGATTGGGACAGAGGAGTGCCCTTTCCAGACAAATACGACTACAGAATGGAATACCTCCCGCTAGGAGGAGGAAGATGGGAAGACCATGGATTTTCAGTCTACCTCAGAGTGCCTAGAAGTCCTGCTCTATACGAATACGAAGGCGGATTCATGTTCGTGAAAGGTGTGGTCAGATACGATAATGAATCATGTAGTATCAGAGTCCCAGTAAGAGTGTCGTTTTCCTCTGAAGAGGAATGTGGACCAGTATTGAGCAGGATAACTAACTTGGACCTATTGCTGGGGAAAAAAGAGAATATTAGAGTCTACATAATTAATTCTTGCTCGGAGGAGAAGATGGAAGTTAATGTCGAGATCTCCTCAGCTCCTGGACTAAACCTGTGGGCAAAAGGTAGTTTCCTGAATCTAAATCCAAGAGAGTCTGGAGAGATAGAGATAGAGATAAAGGGCGAGACTCTGGGAAATAAAACCATTGAAATCAGAGCATATGACCAAAGAGGGAGAGAGGACATTATATCCGTTCCAATAGAGGTGAGACTTCCTAGAGTTGGAGTGAAGGTCGAAAGCGAAGGAGAACTAGTAGTTGGGGAGGAGGGAGAGGTTGTCCTGAACATACAAAACTATGAAGAGAAGGAAATAGTTTTGGATTTGAACTTAAGCAGTGACTCTGAGATAAGAGAATACAATAAGAGAGTCTTTCTCCCTCCTATGGGGAGAGAATCTGTTAAGGTTAGGATTGTTCCCTTCAGCGAGACTGTTTCTCTCCTAGCAGAGTTAAAGTACATGGGGGAGATAGTTAACTCAGTTGAGGAGATAATACATTCCAAGACGATGTGTCCGGAGATAGAGGTCAATCTAGGGAGTCCGAAAACGAAGGGTGACATAGTAGTTCTGCCCCTAGAACTAAAGAATAGATCTCAAGACAATGTGAAATTTAAGATCTCTCCTCTTTCTGGAGAATACGTGTTTATGGGTGGGGAAGAAAGTGGATCTTTGGTCAAAATGGGGGAACTAGTAACTAATCTTTATCTCAAACCCACTAAGGAGGGGGAAATAAGTGGTTCACTCAATCTAACCTTTTGGAGTATGGGAAGAACATGTCACTTGACTAAGGAGTTCAGATTCCAGTACTCTCCAAAGAGGTTGAAGATACCTTGGATGGAAATAATTTCTGTTTTAGCATCTGTACTACTCGGAATACTAGCGTATAAGTTCTGGCCAAAGAAAGAATTGACTATTGTGGAGGAGAGAAAATTAAAAATAGTTCACCCCTTCTTGGTCAGATTGAGGGAATTAAAGGGGATTGAACAATTATCGAGAAAGAGGATAAAAGAGCTGGAAAAGAAATACTTAAGTGGACATATAGGGTTCGCAGATTATTCGAGGGGAAAAAGGATATATAAGAAGGTATCAGTTGAGGTCGGTCGGAAGGCTCGAAACATATGGACTTTGTTCCTGAGGAGGAGGGTCGGAATTGAATCCGGTGAAGAAGGGGGAAGTAGTTAAAGTTGAAGGAGGGAAATACTGGATTAAGAGTCCTGAAGGCAAAACCTATAAGGTTCCAGATGAGGTATACCAAGTATGGGCATCTTGTGATGGTAAAACCAGTATCGAAGAGATAGTAATGAATTTTTCTGGTGGAGAGGCTGACGAAATGATAGAGAAGGGAATTAGAAGAATCTTGGAGGGTTTAGGTGAGAGGGGACTAGTGTCTCTCGAAGAGGGAGAGGATTGAGGACAAATAGAGTCTGGACCATAGGTGTGAGAGAGTACTTGGACTGTGCTCATTCCGTTCTTGGGGAGGGAATTCACGGACATACTTACTCTGTAGAACTGAAAAGAGATTTTCTCTATGGCAAAGGAGTCCTTCAGTGAAGTGAGGGTTATATCCGTTAGGGTTTGGGAGGGAAGAGACAAGTGGGTAGAGCTCAGAGAGGAAGAGAGATAGGAGAAATACTCTAAATCTAGCGAAAATTCTTCGAGATTAGGCGACAGATGGAGGATGCATGACCTTGGACCAGATAGAGAGAGACCTACACGATGACCCACCAGATAGGGAAATTCCCATAGAAAAGGTTGGAGTAAAAGGATTGGTGATTCCCATTGGGCCAATTAATGCTGAAGTAGAAATATGGATTGATTTGCCCAAGGATAAAAGGGGGGTGCACGTAAGTAGGATTATGCAATCGTTAAACGAGGAGGCACTCAAGGACAGAGAGTGGAGTCTTCTTACATGGAGACACTTAATTGAGTTCTGCCAAGGCGTTCTCTCTAAGATAAAGGAAAGACACGGATACATTGCCCTCACACCTATAGGGGATTCTCTCACTCTCAAAGAGCTAAGGCATCTATTGGCATAGAGGGTAATCCAGAAGAAGTCAAAAATATAAAAATCAGCAAGATGGTATCCATATTGCAAAACAGCTTGTCTTCGGCATCGTATTCCATAGTAAAAAGAGAAGAAGAAAAGAGAATATTGGAAGAGATGATGAAGAAGAGAAGATTTATCGAAGACGTAGTGAGGGAGATAATATGTCTGGGTATCCAAGAATTTCCTGGTTACAACGTCATAGACTTCAGATATCTTCGGGGAATAGCACGTCTCCAGTAGAAATAGATCATCAACTGTCATGTCCTTACTTATCGCTAAGGATATTAGATTTGCTCTCCAAGAGGATCCTCTGCCAAGTCCTTGAGCCCCGATTATTCTCCCAGTTCTTTTTTCTACTAGTAACTTGAAGTGCACATCATCCCCTGGGAGGTACTCGGGGAGATTCTTTCCCTTCACCTTTTGTTTAACATATTTTATTCCCAAAGTTTGCGCTAAGAACTCAGTTAATCCGACTGAGGCTATTTCCTTCCCGAAAATGGAAGTACATCTAGTTAAAGGACTGCCTCTGTAAAGTGCCTCTCCTCCAACAGAATTCACCCCAGCAACTATCCCTTGTCTAAAAGCTACACTGCCACTCCCTGATATTACTTTCCTCTTCGAAGAGAGATCTAATGTCTCAACGCAATCTCCTGCAGCATAGACTTCCTCTACGTTGGTCTTCATGTATTCGTCTACGGATATTCCTCCAGTTTCTCCTGTTTCTATTCCGAGAGACTTAGCTAGACTTACTTCTGGAGATATTCCAACCGAGATCACGACGAAGTCAACTTTTCTCTCCTCACCGTTTTTCAGTCTGACTATTTTCCTTCCATCATCCTCGGATATTGATTCAACACCTATTCCCTTTATTATCTCGAGACCTTCCTCCTCAAGCCATTTCTCTACAGTAGCAGAGAAGTCTCTGTCCAATAAATTGGGAAGTATCCAAGGAAGAAGCTCGACCACTGTGACTCCTAAGCCTAGGTTCAATAGAGCTTCCGCCACTTCTATCCCTATCAGGCCTCCTCCAACTATTAAAGCTTCGTCTGAGGCTAGAGCCTTTCTCATTAGGTTCTCAGCATGACTCATCTCGTTGAAATAAAATACTTCCCCTTCTATTGGTATCGGGAGAGCCTTGGGCTTAGATCCGGTAGCTATTATCAGAGAATCAAAGTATTCTTCTCTCTCCTTTCCGTTCGGTGTTCTGAACTCTATTTTCCTTTCTTCTAGGTCTCCTCCTACAGCTTCCCATCCGAGTCTCAACTCCACCTTAGCCGTTCTGGAGTACCATTCCTCCTCTCGATATATGATGTCCTGGAAGTCTACTTCTCCAGAGAGGGCGTATGGTAGCGCGCACTTGGAATACTCTGGGACTTTCTCTCGTGAAGCCAAGACTATCTCTGCCTCTCTATTCTCTTTTCTAGCAAAAAGAGCTGCTGTGGTTCCTGCTGTTCCCCCACCTATCACTAGGAGTTTCATTTACTGGTCAACCCCTCTCCTCTTTAATTCCATTTTCCTCAGTTCCTTTCTCTTTATTTTTCCACTCATTGTCTTAGGTAGTTCTTTTACGAATTCTATCTCTCTAGGATATTTATATGGGGCTGTTATTCTCTTCACGTGTTCTTGTAGCTCCTTAACTAGATCCTGAGATGGTTCATATCCTGGTTTCAATACTACGAAGGCCTTGACTATCTGTCCCCTCACTTCATCTGGAACACCTATTACTGCAGCCTCTGCAACTGCAGGATGTTCTATGAGTGCACTCTCAACTTCAAATGGGCCTATTCTATACCCAGAGCTCTTTATTACATCATCTGCTCTACCAACGAACCAGAAATACCCATCCTCATCCACATAGGCTTTATCCCCAGTGAAATACCATTCTCCCTTGAATACTTTGGATGTGCTCTCTTCATCCTTCCAGTATTCCTTGAATATTCCTGGGGGCTTCTCTGGTTTTATTCTAACCGCTATGTGCCCTACTTCCCCTGTGGGAAGTTCCCTACCATCATCGTCTACTATTCGAACATCGTGCCCCGGGGTTGGTTTTCCCATTGACCCAGGCTTTATCTTCAATGCCCTCGAATTGGCTATTAAAGCTACAGTCTCCGTTTGTCCATAGTAATCGTGGATTTTAAGTCCAGTTCCCTCCTCCCATTTCTTTATTACTTCTGGATTTAGAGGTTCTCCTGCGCTGAGGCAGTGTCTAAGTTTAGAGAAGTCGTATTTAGATAGATCTTGAAGTATTAACATTCTATAGGCAGTGGGTGGTGCACAAAAGACTGTTACTTCGTAATCTTGGATTATCCTGAGACAAAGCTCTGGATCGAATCTCCTCCCTCCTGTGTTGTGCTGTAAAACAGTAGCTCCTATTTGCCACTGACCGAAAAAGCCTCCCCACACTGCTTTAACCCATCCGTTGTCAGCTAGGACCCATATTTTGTCCCCTTCTTTGAGATCTTGTGGGTAGAGAGCTACCATGTATTGAGCTATCGGATATGCGTGTGTGTGGAGTACCATTTTAGGATATGCTTCTGTTCCGGAAGTGAAGTATATGAAAAGCGGATCGCTGCTCCTCGTCTTTTCTACCTCTCCTTCCTTTATCTCCGGGTGCTTTAAGAAGTCCATGAAGTCTAGGAATTCTTTCCCATTCTTTTCTCCCTCTGGAGACTCTCCTATAACTATTACTTTCTCTAAAGTCTTTAGAGAGGGCAGAACCTCCTCTAGTCTGTCTAAATAATCTGAGTGAATTATAGCTGCTCTTGCCTCAGCTCTATTTATCCTGTACTCCAGATCTCTCCCAGTAGAAAGTGTAGGGGTGGGCATTGGCAAAACTCCTATCCTGATCATTCCCAGCATAGCGTAGTACCACTCTGGGATCCTAGGAGTCATTATTAGAACCCTATCTCCTTTTCTTATTCCTGACTCAATGAGGAACTTAGAGAATTTCCTTGAGTTCTCTCTCAATTCAATGAAACTCGTCTCTTCTGAAGAATTGCCATCTGGAGAGACTGTAATTAGTGCTACTTTCTTTCCAAGCCTCTCTGAAACCTTATCGAATACATCCCAAGCGTAATTGTAAAACTCTGGTACTTCCCATTTGAAATCCCTGTAGAAACTATCGTAGTCTTTGACGTTGGGTTCTACCTCCCTATTCGCCATGACCTTCCCCCACACTACTCCTAGGAAATAAGTTTTTCCCCCTTGTGGTTCACACTCAGAGACATGAAGTGCAGAGTATGCGGAAAAGAACATGAGCTAATTTCCTCTACATTGAAAGTTTGTAAGGACTGCATCGTAAATGAATTCGATTCCATACGGGAGGAAATAGCAGAGGTGCACAGGAAGTGCAGAGAGGTCTACTCTTTGCCCTATCCCCCACCTCGTGGAGGAATTAAGTGCGAACTGTGCTCCAACGAGTGTTCAATACCTCCAGGAGAGCGAGGATTTTGTGGGTTGAGAGAGAACTCAGGGGGACTTAAGTCAATTGTCTCTGCGGAAGTCGGTTTGCTCCATTATTACTTGGATCCCCACGTGACTAATTGCTGTGCTTCTTGGTTCTGCCCTGGAGGAACCTCTGCCGGATATCCGGAATACTCTCCTGTAAATGGGCCAGAGATAGGGTATTACAACCTAGCTGTTTTCTTCTATGGATGTAACTTCAACTGTCTCTTTTGCCAGAATCACGAGCACAAGAATTTAGAATTTGGAAAACTAGTCAGCAAAGATCAATTGTCCTCCTTGTGCAGAGAGGAGAGAATAACCTG
>NJEE01000103.1 GCA_002255045.1 Candidatus Bathyarchaeota archaeon ex4484_205
ACTTGCTATGTTGCACTAGGCAGATTAGATGCGGTTCTAATACCGAAGGAGAAGATGAGAACAATAGATCTCTCAGCGTCCTATCTATTCTCTGTGGAATCAGGGTCCTTTGTTTCCAACTTCCATCTAGAGGAAATAGGGAATCTGAAGATTTCACCGAAGATTAGAACGTCATTGATAGTTTCTTCGTCTGAAACATCTGCTAGGAGATTTCACCGAAGATTAGAACGTCATTGATAGTTTCTTCGTCTGAAACATCTGCTAGGAGGATACTAAGCAATGGATAAAAGGGGAAAAAAGAGAATAGGTTTGTTTTCCATGAGAGACGAGAGAGTCTTGAATTACTGCTCATCCCTGATTGAGGACTTGAGTGAAATTGGAGTGGAAGTCGTTCTAGAGGAGAGAACAGCTGAGGCAATAGGCATGGAAGGGAAACCAATGAGTGAAATGGAAGTAGATCTCCTTCTTGTCTTAGGAGGAGACGGAACCATACTGAGAGCCCACAGAGAACTGGACGGAAGAGAAATACCAGTACTGGGAGTGAACTTCGGGAAGATGGGATTCCTAGCCGAGGTTGGCCCAGAGGAACTCATGGACTCATTGGAGAAATTCCTCTCCGGAGACACTTGGGTAGACAGGAGAAGCAAGGTCAAAACACAAGTAGAAGGTAAGAGATTCCCAGACGCTCTGAACGAGGTAGTCCTCATAACAGAGAAGCCAGCAAAGATAATGAAGTTTTCTTTGGAGATAGGAGGAGAGTACTTCTGCGAATTCTATGGGGACGGAATAATAGTTTCCAGCCCGACAGGATCCACTGCATATTCTCTATCGGCAGGAGGTCCCCTAGTAGATCCCAGATCCAGAGGACTTGTTATAACACCGATAAGCCCATTTAAGCCAATATTGAGGCCTATGTTTGTCCCAGAAGAAATAGAAGTAGTAATTAGACCCAAATTAAAGAGAAAGAGAGCTCTTTTAGTGATAGACGGAATAGAAGAGGGAAAAATAGAGGAGGGAGAGGAGTCCAGAGTATCTGTGTCAGAGAAACAGGCTTACTTCCTGAGGACCGGGAGAAGCTTTTACAGGAAAGTCAGGGAGATGTTATTGAAATGAATAATAATACTAACCAAGAGGAGAAGAAGAGGAAGATCCTCGTCTTAGATGCCTCCGTGGTTATACCCTCCTCTGAAGTCACTCTTGGAACCAACCAAGGAATCCATAGAATTCGTGAGAAGAAAATCAATTGAAATGGGGGAAAATCTGGGAGATACAGACATAAAGCTGATATCTCTTGCTTGGGAACTTAAGTCAAGTGGAGAAAAGGTAATACTCCTCACAGACGATTATGGAATACAAAACGTTGCTAGTATGCTAGATATACCTTGGAAAGGTGTGTTTCAGCCGGGGATAAGAGAGGAGGTGAAGTGGAAGTGGAGATGTCCCGCTTGCGGTAAAACATATAACGAATTAGTGAGGAGATGTGAGTACTGTGGAACCCAGGTGAGGAGGACTGGGATTGGAAGAGGAAGAAAGACTACTTGAACTAGCTGAGAGGGTTAGGGAATTGAAGCTAAAAGGTCTATCAACAGAGGAAATTGCTGGAGAATTCAATATTTCGCATGAAACAGTCATATGGTTACTAACAAAGGAAGTGAGTAAGCCGAAGGATGTTCTCGTCGAGTGGAATAACATAGGGAAGAATCCTGAGAGATTGGAGACAATTTGTAAAGCTCTTGTTGATTTAATGTATGAAGAGTTGGATAAGAAGCCAGAGTTGGCAGTCGGAATAGAAACAAGCGGAGTCCCAATGGCAACTCTAATTTCCAGACAACTCGGAATTCCCTTGGGAATCATAAGACCTAAGGGGAGAGGTCTGAGTCTAATAAGCAGAAACTTCTCCTCCGTGCGAGGTAAGAATTTAGTGATAGTAGATGACGTAATCACTACTGGAGAAACCATGAAAGGAGCAGTTTCTGGAGTAAAAAAGGAAGGAGGAAATCCAATAGCCTGTCTAGTACTGATAGACAAGAAAGGAATAGAAGAAATAGAAGGAGTACCTGTGTTAAGTCTCTTCAGACTAATAAGACTCTAGGGCTATTTTCCTACTCAGAATAGCTAGGAAAAACAATCCCATTGCAGAGGGGAACAAGAAACCTATGCATCTATCCAGAAGGACTAAACTGGCGGCTATCTCCCTTTCCAGTCCTAGTTTGGTGTAAAGTAATAAAGATGAGATCTCCACTGCTCCAATTCCTCCTGGAGTCAAGAAGAAAAGAGTCCCGGCCACGGAGTATACCAAGGTAACTAGGGCTATTTGCCATATTGGAAGTGATTGCCCAATCGAGAGGAGCACCAGCTCAGTTCTACAAAACGTGAAGAACTGCAAACCCAGTTCACTATTTTCATTGAATTCTCCTCTGAGTGAGACAACTTGTATATGAAGTAGGAGAAGAGGACCAATACCACTGCTGAACTCAGGGAAGAAAGGGTAAGGGCAGAGGAAGTGGAGAAAGGTATTAAAAAAATGGAAATTATTGCTAAGACGAACAAATCCAATGTCCTCTCTAGCACTACTGATGCAAGCCCTTTCTCATAAGGGATCCCCTCCATTTTTCCTAATAAGTAAACTCTGGCTATTTCGCCTCCAGTCCTCGCACTAGGTGTAACGTTGTTCAATAATATACCGATTTGTAAGTACTGAAATAATCTACTAGCTTTGTTTCCAGTAAGGACTTTCCATCTGAGAGACCATAGAGAGAGTATCCCGAGCTGAATGAGAATCGCTAAGAAAATCAAGCTTGGGTTAGACCCACCTATGGTGTTCATCAACTCTCTTACTCCGAACACTCTAAGCATTAGCACGAATATCACTGAGAAGAAGATGAAAAGTGCTATTGATTTGATTAGGACATCCCGCTGCAATTCAACACCTCAGTTTAGCTATGAAAAATCCAGGAACAGGGAGTCTATTTGGGTAGAACCTCTGCACTCTGTCTGAGAAGTGGTATTCCCCAATTCCTTTGTCTCCTAAGAAGGGCTCATGTTCGATTACTTCTAAACCCAGTTCAGTGAGTTTCTCTACTATCTTCTCGTTTTCCTCCAAAGTCAGGGTGCAGGTACAATAAACTGCCTCTCCTCCACGCTTCAAGACTTTAGGAATTACTCTAGCCAGACTGTATTGATACCTAGAGAGAACCTCTATTTCTTTTTCATTCTTAGTCTCGAAGAGTTTCGGTCTAACGCCTAAAGCGGAGCAGGGAGGGTCGAGTATGACCTTGTCGAACTTTCCAAGGATCTGAGAATTATGTCCAGTATTCTCTCTCCAGGAGAAGGGTCTAGGGCTAAGGAAGAGATCATTGAAGGAAGTGACTGAGGATATATCTTTCCATCCAAATAGGCTCTAGTCTCTCTTATTTTGGGTATTAGGTAAACACTTTGCTTAGTTTCTACAGCAATTCCGTTTTTCCTTACTAACATCTCTCTGGATGACATCCTTGCTACTCCTTTGCCAACTATCACCCCGTTTGGAGCTTTTATTATTACTTCGTCCCCAGGGTTTACTCTCTTGGACTTAATTACCCCTGGAGCGTATAGATTGGATCCCTGATACACGCTTTCTGCTGCGAATTTGTCAGCTACTACTTCTTTTTCTTCACCGGAGATCTCTATTTCATTTGGCCCCTCTACCTTCATCCATATAGCCTCACTGAGTTTTTCATCCCTCTTCGCCCTTATTCCCTCTTCCCTCAGACAACTCAGGACTTCCTTAACCGAAGATTTAATCGTGTTCACCCTGAGGTAATACCTCTCCGGAGGCCTCCTTAGAGCCTCTATTATTTCCTCTACCTCTTTTTCTCCCAATGAATTTGAGAGTTTCCTCAAGACCTCAAAGTCTTTATCCATACTTCTTCTCTCTCCGTGTCCAGAAGAGCCACGGTTTCCTTTCCACTCACATACCCGCAAGCTTCACCAGGATTCACTACTTTTGTCCCTCCTAACTCCTTAATTTCTGGAACGTGGGTGTGTCCGTGGACTATTGCCAGATACCTCCCACTACTGACCAGTACCTCCAGAAGCCAATCTTCTAATTTGTGAATTAAAAACACCTTCTTCCCATTTGATAGCTCTACTTCCCCGAATTCTCCTAGAAATCTACAGTTAGAGAAATTCTTTTCTAGATTAAGCCGATCTCCATCGTTATTACCGAAGACTGCCATCATTTCTATATCGAAGTACTTAGCGGTAAAGGGAGAGATTATGTCTCCCGCGTGCAAAACTAGCTCCACTCCCTCTTCCCTGAAGAGAGACATAGCTCTTTTTATACTTCTTATTCTGTCGTGAGTATCGGAGATCAATCCCACGATCAAGCGAACCCCGAAAGTTATTCAGCAGATAAAAGTATTGGTGGGGGAGACCCTGAGAATAGGAGTCGTGTCTGACATCCACTCCAATTTAGAGGCACTCAATGAAGTGATGAAAGAGCTCAAGGACTGTCAAAAAGTGCTATGTGCCGGTGATTTAGTTGGCTATGGCCCAGATCCAAACGAAGTAATAGAATTACTGTCAAGGGAAACAGAGAAAGGAAGATTCCAGGCTGTCATGGGGAACCACGATTACGCTGTAGTCACTGGAGATACGCATGGATTCAGTCACTTGGCGAGAGAAGGAGTTAGGTGGACTAGGTCTGTAATGAAGAAAGAGAAGATAGTCTTCCTTCGAAGCCTAAGGAAAAATCTTAAGATTTCAATAGGGGGGATAACCTTCTCTGTTTTTCATGGAAGCCCTAGAAATCCCCTAGATGAATACGTTTTCCCTCAGACTCCTCAGGAAATTCTGGAGAGATTCCTAAAAGAGAGTGGTGGAAAAGTACTGATTCTAGGCCATACTCACGTGCCCATGATTAGGGAACTAAAAGAGGGACTTGTAATAAACCCTGGATCTGTTGGACAGCCTAGGGATTTCGATCCCAGAGCTAGTTTCATTGTCTTGGAAATAAAGGAGGGGGAATTAGAGGTGAACTTCAGGAGAGTGGAGTACGACGTTGAATTGACAGTGGAAAAAATTTCTGAAAGAGGACTCCCGAGAGAGTTGGGGGAGAGACTTCTATACGGACTCTGACTCAGGAGCAGATAATCTTGGTATCCCAGATCTCCTAGGAACTTTAGCTAACATTTGCCTCCTAACTAACTCTCTTTCATCTATTACCACTATTTCCCTCACGGACTTAACTGCGCCATATGGTATTAAGATCATACCCTCTCTGTCGACTATGAACTTGGATATGTCCTTCCCTATTTCCGGCTCCACTACTAAGGCGAGTATCTTCCCGTTCTCTTCGTTTATTATCAGATCGTATATGAGACCTATCGTATGACCTTTATCGGTCACCACTGCCTTGTCTCTCAACCTACTAGCCGCGACCTTCAAACCATCACCCCTCAGTAATGGGTGAGCTCCGGCTGACCTATTTCTCTCACCACCCTCTTATTAATTGTTTCATATATCTGCATTACGCTACTATCTAAACTTCCCTTGATCTCCTTCATAGCCTCTTCGAAGTGTCTCATTCTGACTTCACTGACTTTACCTTG
>NJEE01000104.1 GCA_002255045.1 Candidatus Bathyarchaeota archaeon ex4484_205
TAGGAGAAGACGTGAGCTTAGATGAATTGGCTGAGAGGACAGAAGGGTACACGGGGGCTGACATAGCTGCTCTGTGCAGGGAGGCTGCTCTAGCTGCGCTCAGAGAGAACATAAATTCCAAGGAAGTAAAAATGAAACACTTCCTAAAAGCTTTAGAGAAAGTGAAAGCATCTCTCACGAAGTATGATATAGAAGAGTTTGAGAGGAGGGCAAAGGAGATAAAGAGGATGATTGGTGGATGATTGTAAATGAAATAAGGGAGGTGATGGATAATGGTTTGGGATCCTTGGAGAGAAATTAGAAGGATGTTCCGCGAGATGGAAAGAGCCTTCGAGGAGATACCAACTAGAATAAGGATAGAGACCAGAGAAGAGGGATACAGAGAACCAGTAGTAGACGTGTTCGAGACAGATGACGAAGTGGTGGTAGTAGCAGAGATGCCGGGAGTAAACAAAGAAGACATAAAACTCAATGCCACGGAAGACACACTGGAAATAAGGGCTGAAATCAAAAAGGAGGAGGAAGAAGAGAGAAAGGGATTCTACAGAATGGAGAGATACTACGGTGGATATTACAGGTCTATACAGCTCCCATCACCAGTGATTCCAGAGAAAGCCAAGGCAAGGTACAAAAACGGAGTCTTAGAGATAAGGCTCCCGAAAGCAGAGAAGGTCAGAGGAAGTAGGATAAAAATAGAGTAAATTCCCCCCCATAGCTATATTTTTATTTATTCTGTCATTTTTTATTTGGTGTCAGTGAAGTCTCACCACTCTAGCTGAATATCCGAACTCATAAGTCCCTGTTAGATCTCTTTTGAGGTATTAATTGCCCGTGATCCAATGAACCTTCTAAGGTTTCATGTATGGACGTATTTGATAGTCCGATAATTAGCAATAGGATTAGAGAGAATCTAGATGGTCCTTTAGCTTATTTTCCTTTTCTCACCATCTTTGAAGAGGTAAATTTCTCCAAAGAAAGTAAATTTATTGGCGGAAGTATCGTATCTTATCCCACAGTCTTCTGGAATGGCGTAAATTTCTCTCCCCCTCGATAATTCCTTGAGTACACTATCTTTTGAAGGACTATAGTGTACTTCTACGCTGAAATGTACTAAACCTAAACCACTAACTATTTCCGTATAAGGATCGCTTCTATTCCCTGTCGTAATAATACATTCTTTGCACAATACCAATGCGCCAGCGCTATTTCCCACGATGATTCCCTCATAATCAGACAGTAAATAGGAGAGACCTTTTTGAGCGGCGTGTTTTAAGAAGATCTTTGGCAGACCCCCGGGTATATAGATTAGATCAGATGATTTTATTTTCCTAGAAATCTCATCGAGAGATTCGCTAGTTCTAGCAAATGCAATGCTTTTTACTCCAAGATCCAAGAAGTATCTGGAAAGTATGCTCGAGTACTTTCTCATTTTTCGTTCATCATCTGTCGTCCAGAGGAAGACCAACGCTTTTGGACAATCTCCTGCTTCCTCAAAGGCACTTCTATTGATTTCGATGCTACTCCTTTTATTTACGTCTTCTCCTCCAAGAAAGTAAATTCTCACCATGAGAGTGGTTTCATCTAGCTGATATTTAAATTTCGTTGAATGTGAGTAATAGACTCAATCACTAAACCTGAAAGAAAGATACACAGAAGTGTTGCCGTCATGCACGTCACTCACTCTACCAAACTTTCACGTTTACCATTGAGTCCCTCTTCCATTCACTATCCAAGAGTAGGATTGACGAAGCACTCGCCTACACAAAATAGTATCTATGGAAGAATGAAGATGAAAACACAGTGATCTTTTCGTTCTACAAACGAGAGATAACAGAACCGAGAATAGAAAGTCTTTTCAACTCCACAATAAATGGGTGGTGCCTTGTACGAGAGGAAATGGGCTTGGGACTCCCTACCAAGAGAAGAGGTGAACTCCTTTTCTGAGGAGTATAAAGGGTTCCTCTCTGAGGTAAAGACGGAAAGAGAGTCCGTGAAATACATACTAAAAATGGCGAAAAAAGAGGGATTCGAGAATCTGGAAGATCTGAGTAAGTTGTCTCCAGGAGACAGAGTTTACATGGAGCTCAGAGGAAAGAGCATCATCCTAGGAATAATTGGGAAAGAACCCAGGTTCAGGGTAATAGGTTCCCACATAGACGCTCCTAGAATAGATCTGAAGCCCCTTCCAGTATACGAGGACTCTGGCATAGCTATGCTAAAGACTCACTACTACGGAGGAATAAAGAAATACCAGTGGGTAAACATACCGCTAGCGATGCATGGCCTCGTGGTCCTGAAGTCTGGAGAGAAAATAGAGGTGAAAATAGGAGAAGAAGACGATTCTCCAGTGCTGTTAGTCCCGGACCTCTTACCACACCTAGCAAAGAAGCAGGGAGAGAGAAAACTATCCTAATCTCCGCTGAGTTGGAAATAGTTCCTGCTCTTAAGGCTAGAGACGCTGGGATAGACAAGTCTATGGTCGCAGCTTACGGCCAAGACGATAGAGTCTGTGCCTTCACCCAACTCAAGGCCACTTTGGACTTAAATGGAGTATTCAAGGAAACTATAGTCTCGTGTTTCGTAGATAGAGAAGAAATAGGAAGCGATGGGGACACTGGGGCAAAGTCGAACTTCCTAGAATATTTCCTAGAGGAGCTCATGGATAGATCAGCTTTTGAGGAGAAACTCAACAGGGCATTGATTAACTCCAAGGCTATCTCAGCAGACGTCAATGCAGCAGTGAATCCCCTGTATAAAGAGGTACACGAGGAACAGAACGCGGCATATTTGGGCAAAGGAGTAGTTCTCACTAAATACACTGGAGCTAGAGGTAAGTACTTAGCTAGCGAGGCGCACGCTGAATACGTTGGATGGATCAGGAAAATACTAGACGAGAGAAAGATACCATGGCAACCGGGCCTCTTGGGAAAAGTGGACGAGGGGGGAGGAGGAACCATAGCCAAGTACTTGGCGAAGAGAGGAATGCAAGTAATAGACATGGGGCCTCCAGTACTGAGCATGCATTCCCCATATGAGATAACGAGCAAGGCAGACGTCTATTCTGCTTACCTAGCTTACAAAGCCTTCTTTGAAGCCGAGAACAAGTAGTCACTCACTGGTTCTATCCTCTATTTTCTTGTCTATTTTTTCTATTGCATTCGCAAGCATTTCTATAGCTTTTCTTAGTTCCTCTCTGGTTTCCCTTGATTCCTCTCTGAGCGTTTCTAATATTTCGGTCAACTTCTCTGAGATTTCACCATACCTCCTCAAGAGGAAATTGAACTCCTTCCTTGTATCTCCGGAAAACTCCCTGAATTCCTCCCTGTAATCCCTGAACTCGTCCCTGAACTCCCTGAATTCCTCCCTGTAATCCCTGAACTCGTCCCGATTGCATGGCACCGAATCCTTCCTGCAACTCCTCCTCTAAAGGTCCGTATTCTATTCTGAAGTACTTCAGGGAAGGGTCTACCTCTATTTCTTCCTTGGAGATCTCCCTTATCACTATGGGCTTTGGCGCCCTGTTAAGACTCGAGAGAAACCTCTCTATTTTCTCGCTATCTCCCTGAATTATCAGCTCGACTGATCCGTCTGCTAAGTTCCTTATTAAACCAGATATTCCGAATTCCTGAGCTAAATCTAGGCAGAATCTCCTGAATCCAACCCTTTGCACTCTGCCCCGTACTCTGAGTTTCAGTGATATCAACTCTCTCCCGTAGGAAGTTGGGACAAGAGAATAAAAAGTTAGCGAACTTCACAGTGTGCTTCCAATCGAAGTTCAATCCTCGATTACTACTACTTCAACTCTCCTAAATTTGCTATACCTACTCATTTGAAGTGTTTTTCAATTATTCTCGAACCAATTCTGTTCCACCAGTAATGTGAAATCAAGAGGGTAAGAGGGGGAGTAATCACCAGATAGGACAATCCTACCTTGTATTGAAGATCCAAACTCTGATTCCAAATCAAATACGCTAGACAATACGTTGGGAAAGCCTCTAAAAATCCAGACACTAAGAACAAGAGGAGTCCCCAGGCCGAGAACCACATTACCACGTGGGGAATTCCAGTGAAGAAGTAGTCGTACTTTCGGAACCTACGCTTTGACAATAGGCCGAGGCTCAGCAATATCTCCTCTGGTAGGGCATAGAAGAAAAACCAAAGGCTAAACAGACAAATGAGTATGGAGACGAAGGAGAATACGGTTATGGAAAGTAGTTCCACCGGAGAGAAGATCGGAGAAACTATTGCTCTGTGTAGCGATATCCTGTCTCTCCTGTCAGGCAACCCATCTACTGACATTCTAACGCTATTATACAACCCCTGAAGATAGAGGAGTGGAGAACCAAGGCAAATTAGCCCTCTCTTTAATCCTTCAGTAGGCCAACCCAGTAAGAATTTAGAGGGGAGATCCTTCCAAGGAGAGGAGATCAAACAAACTGGAGATATGGCGGAATAGAACATCACCTTGAGATCCGTGGAGTAACCCATCAATAAAATTGTAAAGAAAGCCATCGTTCTGTTCTCCAAAGTTGGTTCAGGCATCTTCATTTCTCCGCTTTTCAGGAGTTCTCCCAATTTCCTCAATCCTTCTCTAGAACTACAAAGGTGAAAGTAGTGTGGAAAGTCACCAAACTGGAAAGAAGTAGTGTGGAAAGTCACCAAACTGGAAAGTAAAATGAATAGAATTCCGAAGTTCCTAATACCACGCACTTCGGAATCCATTACCATTCCCCCTCAGTTTCGAGCGTGCTCTCGATCTAAGACTATCGTTCTATTCTTTGTTCTCCCTCCTCGGAAGAATCATTCCTTTCCTGTACATCCAGTAAACTATCAGAATGGAGAGTGCCGGATACGTGAAGTCTGAGGAGAGGCCCAGATAATAGAGAAGTTCTGACTCGAATAACTCGATTCCGAATTCTATTTCCATTGCGTCGTAAATTACTCTCCAGACGAATCCCTCTATTAGAGCACTGATAAAAGTAAGGAGGATTGCCCACTTTAATAAAGGCTTAACGAATTTCCATTTGCCTTTGTATTCTCTTCTCACGAGGGACTTGAACTCTCTCCTAGATATTCTCCTAGCCAAGAGCCGTAAAAAGTTGAATAAAGTCTTTAGTCCCGCTATCCACATGAGAGTCGAGGAGGCATAGAACAAGCCACCGAAGAGGATTTCTAGTGGTCTATAGAAGATGCACCAGCCCATGGATGCATAGAACTCGAAGTCCTTTTCTTCTAAGAAGAGAATGTCTCCGTTTACTACACCATCCACTAGGGGAACGTATACTGGTAAAGCAACCAGAGGGACGTGGTGTATCAAGAAGCCCTTTAGGGTATTGGGAGAGACACCTTCATTCCAGGAAATATCACCATGTAATATGTGGCTACAATCGAGGACAAGAAATTACTGAGATCGCCGGAAGTGTTAATAGACCAAGCTGCAATAGAGTGTACCAGGAAGTTTCTGGCGTATAGAAGAAAGGGAT
>NJEE01000047.1 GCA_002255045.1 Candidatus Bathyarchaeota archaeon ex4484_205
AGGATATTTTTTATGAAGTTATCTTTGTCATAAAGGATAATGCCATCCATACTTATATCGAGATATAATGGATGGTGGTACTTAGCTTGCTCAGGCCTCAATGGGTAGGGCTGCACTGTGTGATATCTTCCCTCCAACTCCCACTGTCTGTATGCTAACTCCTCAGCTGCCTGAACATGTAGAGGCTCCCTCCACCTATATCCATCGATTACCAGCAATAGGTCTATATCGCTTCTTTTATTGTATACCCCTCTACTGAAAGAACCATAGAGTACTACGGAAATTATTCGATCCTTATATCGGTCAAAAAGCTCCCTCAAGTAGCTTCGAAGTATAGGGCGAATAACCTCTGGAACCCTCCGAAGATCAATATTCTTCCCCTGAAGGAAAACTACCTCAGAGGGCTCTGCCAACCTATATATTCTCTTCCTGTTTCTCCTTGCTAGGACATCAAGGAAGGCACTTCTACGGAGATTGCTTAAGATAAGTCTGAGCCTCTGTTCATCTATACCAAGTCTCTCCAAGGCTTCTTCAAACTTGAACTCCCTCGTATCGAACTCTGAATAGAGCTTACAATAGTATTTGCCAAGCCATCTAGGTATCCACATCTAATAAAAATTTACGTAAACTATTCTTAAACCTTTCAATGAATCCTCCATAATGATAAACTTCATACAGAAAACTTCAATAAAGATTTATATTAGTAAGAGTTCTTTTCTCTTTCTTAAAAGAAGTTGATAATTGATATTCATACGCATGCCTCCGTTCACCCCTACGGAGTGAGTAAATGGGGTAATAGGAAAAGGCTCACACCGGAACAGCTCTTGGAGATTATGGATTTTTGGGGGATTGATAAGGCGGTGGTTCTTCCTATCGTAAGCCCAGAGGGTGCCTTTGAGATAGAGCGGATGGATGAAGCCCTTTTGGTTGCTGAGAGATGTCCTGATAGACTCATACCTTTTGTGAATGTGGATGCACGTATGTTTGAGAATAGTCCTGCCACAGACTTCACAAAAGTACTAGAGGAGTATAAGGAGCGTGGATGTAAGGGGTTGGGGGAGGTCACCTCTAAACTCTATGTAGATGACCCGAGAGTCATGAAGCTCTATGAGGCATGTGGAAATCTTGATCTACCTATAATCATACACTTCACATCTCCCAGAGGCAAGTATGGACTGGTGGATGAGATACATCTTCCCCGCCTGGAAAGGATGCTCCAGAAATATCCCAATACTCCTTTCTTAGGTCATGCACCTGCATTCTGGTGTGAAGTGGACAAATATGTGACCGAGGAGGATAGAAATAAATATCCTGAGGGTAAGATCAAGGAGCCTGGAAGAGTTCCTGAGCTTCTTGAGAAATATCCTAATCTTTATGGAGACCTCTCAGCTGAGAGTGGATATAATGCCGTGAACAGAGACTGGGAGTTCGCTGCCTGGTTCTTAGATAAATTCCAGGATAAACTTCTCTTTGGAACTGACTATGGTCTCACAGATCTCGATCTGAGACATGTAGAGCTATATAACAGGTTCCTAGAGGAAGGTATAATCAATGATAGGATATATGATAAGATAATGTGGCAGAATGCTACTAAACTTCTAAGACTTTAAATTTATACTGGCTTTAAATGTCCCCACTTCTCCAATGCTCTCCTCAGCTCAGGAGACTCCTCTGCCTTCCTCTCCAGACTCACACCATCGAAGTACGCATCAATAGCATCTCTCACAGCCTTGGCACCTGCATAAGGTCCATCAGGATGACCCAGCACTCCTCCACCTACTTGTATTACAAGTGGATCCCTTCTCAAATTATATATATCGAAAACATCAGGCAGGATGCCTGGATGGAGACCGCCTGAAGCCACAGGGAGGATTCCCTTAATATGATGGAAATCTTGGTCCAATCTAAGGTGAGGTATCTCATCTACATTCCTCCTGAGAAGCATTTCCTTGATGGCTGCTACCTCCTCCTTCCTTCCCTCAAGCTTCCCAACCACCGTCCCAATATGTATCTGATCAACTCCCATTATCTTCATGAGCTTCGCCACAACCAACATTGATATTCCATGGTTTTTCCTTGTGAATGCTGCATGCATAGCCCTATGTGCATGAATAGCCATCTCATAATCCTTGGCTAGATCTGTCGCAGTCTGAACTGCTGTAAACCCTGAGATCACAACATCAATCATGAAGTAGCGGAATCCATATTCATGTATCAGCTTGATCCTCCTCTCGAGCTCCCTCAGGTTTGGGGCTGTTACATTGATGAAGGCATCCTTAACTTCACCTGTCTCCTCCTCAGCCTTATCCCTCACCTTAGCCATGAGCCTGACTCTGTCCTCAAACTTATTGAAACTCTGATCTGTGAGATTCTCATCATCCTTAATGCAGTCTATTCCTCCCCTCATAATCTGGAATCCTATCTCCGCATGCTCCTCAGCAGTATATCCCACCTTAGGCTTTATGACTGTTGACGTGATTAAGTTATGTCTCTTCCTGAAGATTTTCTGTGGTGCATCCCTCCCATAGATGGCACCCTTAAAACCTTCCAGATAGCTCTCAGGAAGCTTCACATCAAGAAGCTTCAGACTTTCAACAGCCTTCATTCCGAATATATTTCCAGCTACACCTGTCATAAGCTGCGGTATGCTCTCCTCCTCCCAAAGTTCGAGCGGATAAGCAACCTTCAGAAAATTTCCATCGATATCAAAGGCCTTCGCCATAAGCTTTCTTATCCGCTCCTCAGGCATACCTGGAAGAGTAGTCCATGTGCCAACTGAGCTTTCAGAGGCAATTCTGCCTGCAGCCTCCTCCTTAGAAACACCCTCCCTAGGCTCAAAATAGTAGAGTGCTATTATCTCATCCCTAGGTCTATATTCTAAATTTACAAAATCCAAGTACCACTCTATCTTCTTTCCCATAACTCTAACCCTCTCTCATTTTAGGTAAGGTGATATATATTCTGTTCCATCTTCTCTCAGAGATTAGAGATAAATAGTTGGTTTCCAACCGCCTCTTAAGCTTGGAATGATCCAGATGGGTATATGTGTCGGCTCTATCTCTCCATCTATTGGCGTCGAACTATGTGGCTACGGATATTACCTTGAACGTAGAAATAAAGGTGTTCACGACGATTTAAAGGTGAGATGTCTGCATATCGTCTCCCCTGAAGAGCACATTATATTGGTTAATGCTGACTTGTTAGGCTTCAGCGAGAAAGTAATTGAGAGAACTCGGCGTGAGATCTCTGAGAAACTGGATGTGCCGGCTGAGAATATCATCTTTACTGCTACACATACACATTCAGGTCCAGCTGTACCTTCCCTGGAGGCCTCGGGTGAGGTGGATGAAACCTACATAGATTTCCTAATAAGAAAGGTTTGTGAGGTGTGTACTTCACCACCCTCAATGAGTGCGGTGAAAATAGGTGTCGGAGAGGGAGCATTACATGGAATAGCCTATAACCGAGTTTTCAAAGACGGCCCAATCGACAGATCTGTTAGAGTTGTCTCTTTCAAAGGAGATAGCTCCTTCCATGTTGTCCTATTCAATTATTCCTGTCATGCTGTCACAATAGATGTGCGTACTGAGGATGCCCGTTATGTCTCTGCAGATTGGCCTGGATATGCCATGCGACAGATTGATAGAGAATTCTCATGTACCTCCCTATTTCTGCAAGGCACCTGCGGAGATATCGATCCCTTAATTGCCTGGCACAGGATGGGATTCGAAGCCGCAGAGAAGGTTGGTTTCAAGGTTGGGAAACGAGTGATCGACATTGTGAAGAAGGTGAGTTACCAAGATATCTCCAACTTCTCCTTCTCACGTCGAATAGTGTCTCTCTCATATCAAAAAATTAATGCCGAGTATCTTGTTACCGATGCCATTGACTTCCTCAAAGAAATAGAGAAAGAGGATGATAGCAATATACCTAGGAAAATCAGGTTTGAGAGAATATACCTAAGTAGCATGCTCAAGAAGCTAGATGCTCTTCCAAAGGCACTCAATGTTGAGTTCTATGGCCTACGATTCAATGATGTCGCTATGTTATTCCTCCCTGGAGAAATTTCAGTAGAAATTGGATTGGAAATAATGGAGAATTCTCCCTTCTCCCACACCCTTGTAGTGGGATATTCCGGTGCCTACATAGGATACATTCCAATTAAGAGAGAATATGAGAAGAAGACGTATGCTGCCTACATCGTGCCTAAGATAGCTCTTTCACCTCCCTACACCGACTCTGTAGGTGAGATCTTTGTAAGGGAGGCTCTCCAGCTGCTCTCTGAGCTATGAAAAGTTACATCAACTCATTTACATTTCTTAGCTCCTCCTAGCTTCATTTTAAGATTTTTCTAGTTCTTCGTCAGAGGATAAAATATCAATGTATGAAGTTGAGCTCAAAATCAAGGTTTCTTCACTTGAGGATGTCCGTCTGAAGTTAAAGTCTCTGGGTGCTGAGCTCAGATGGAAAGGAATCCAAGAGGATACATATTATTCCCATCCCTGCCGAGACTTCTCTCAGACAGATGAGGCTGTAAGACTACGTAGAACTGGAGACGGCTCTGTCGAACTCACTTATAAAGGTCCGAGAAGAAGTGGTGATGCAAAGATTAGGTATGAAGTGAATATCCCAATAGATCCTGACTTCGAGAAGGATGTGAGAAGTTTCCTCGAGCATATAGGTTTTTCTAAGAGCTTCAGAATAGTAAAGAGGAGGGAAATCTACTTATGGAAAAATATATGTATCAACTTGGATTTTGTGGAAGGTCTTGGACCCTATGTTGAGCTTGAGCTTCTTTCTCCTCACTCCTTTGGTGATGTGTTTGAGGAAGTTATTCGCCGTCTTAATTTGAGAGGTGAGAGGACAACTCGAAGCTATTTGGAACTGTTCATAAATAGTTAATGGAAGAGTCCTATCAACTCTTTCTTGGGTATAATCTTTGTGTCATCTGGGATGGTTGAGAATGATTAAGGGGAGTCAAAAATCAGAACCAACCTATTCTGGTCTCGATAAGAAGGAAGTGCAGGATACCACAGGGTACTCTCTGAGATCTACTTTTTATTCCTCCAACTCTTTTAGTATCTTCTCAAATTTGGGCTTGAGACGTGGGATATCCCTTTTTATGACTTCCCAAACTCTTTCATTTTTCACTCCAAAATACATATGTATAACCTTATCTCTCATTCCAGCTATATTCCTCCAAGGAATGTCAGGGTACTTCTTTCTTATATCCTCCGGTATGTTCTTAGCGGCCTCTCCGATAATCTCTATAGCTCTGATGACTGCATATATCGTTTTGGTGTCTTTAATAAACTCGTTGTATGCCATACCCTTTTATGAATTCCATAGCATTGGTCATTGCCTCTATTATATTCTCCACGTAGTCACCTATCTTTCTCTTCATAGGTATGTGACCTCGCTCAATATCTGTTTACCAATCCTCGGTTTCAATGCAGATTTTTCAACTAAATCAATCTTTACTCCAAGTAAATCATTGAGATAATTTTCCAACTCAACAAAATCCAAAAGACTGATCTCTGCTTCAGGTTGAAATTCCACTAAAATATCAAGATCACTGCTCTCTTTAGCCTCTCCTCTTAAATAAGAACCAAAAATGCCAATCTTCTTAATTTTATATTTTTCTTTAAGTTCTTTTTCATGCTTTTTGAGTATTTTCTTTATCTCAACAAGTGACTTTCCCATTCTATCACCTATCTATTCTAACTCACTCCATATTTTGGATAGGGGCTACCTCATATATTCTTTTACCCCGTATAACCTCCCAAATGGAAGTTAAAACGAATTTTTTTATAAAAAGTTTTGTTATCATTACGCCATCTTCTGGGTTATACATTTAAAGACCTCGCTTTAAAGAAAGATATAACTAAATAAAAGGAAGAAGCGATATGCAATAGATCTGCTTGGGAATTATTTTGATGGTATGAGTTAGCATCCCTACTTAAATCGACGATAAGCTAATAGAATCATCTGAAGGAATATTTTTAAAGCATACCCCTGTTAGTGAGTTGAGAGGTTGAGTAACACATCCAAAATTTCTGCGATAGCTCTCGACAGGATACTTGGCAAGTTATCTACCATCCACAGTCTAGTTAAAGGCTTCTACCTCTCATCTATCCTCTTCTTTCTCGCAATTATTCTGCTTCCATCAATACTCGGCATCCTTATCCGTGTTGATACGCTATCCGAACTCTCAGAGAACCCTCAGCTCTTCGACAGGGCCATTAACGCCATCATAGCCTCTTTTGCTCTAGCCTCCTTCGTCTCTCTCCTAGATCTTGTGACTGGCATACCGCTAGCCTGGTTGATCGTTAAGAAGGGTGGTAGGCTTGTAATGATCCTAGATGCAATAGTAGACTTACCTATGATAATTCCCACAGTCACACTCGGCTTCTCTGTTCTCCTTTTCTGGAGTGAAAGCAATCCCTTCACCTCGCTGGGTTTCTCAGGAATCTCTCCAGGGTGGCTCACAGTTCTCCTTCTGCACTATACATTCTCCTATCCCGTCGTTGTCAGAGTTCTTGTCGGCAAATTGATGGAGATCGATGAAACCTATGAGATTGCTGGAAGAACGCTTGGAGGAAAACCCTTAACTGTAGCTAGAACTATCAACATTCCTCTCGCGAAGATAGGGATCATCACTGCCTATTTGCTGGCGTTTGCGAGATCTCTCTCCGAAACTGGTGCCACTATGATGGTTGCAGGATTGTTTGAGAATGGGCCGATATTCATTAAGAGGGCTCTCTCGGAAGGTTGGGAGTCTCCCTTAGTCTTCACAAGTCTCACCCTGATATCTGTGGCTGTAATAATCTTCTTCCTACTCAGGTCTCTCGGACCAAAAGTGAGAATACCCTTCAGAAGAGCTAACCCCAATTTTGAGGGATTGCTCAGTAAGGATTCTTTCTGTCTTTTTAGGGACTCCATCAGCCTATTGATTCTCACAATCTTCATAGTAATCCCCTCTATCTACCTTAGTCTAATAACCCTGCCTAATGCCATTAATAGTGGGCTAATATTAGATGTATTTCAGTTTGGGGGCGTGTGGGGTGAATACTGGAACAGCCTCCTAATTTCATATGTGATCGGTTTCATAGTTACGGGTATTAATACAGTCTTCAGCCTCCCGATGGCCATATTGATAGCAAGGGAGAAGTTTGGTTCCCGGATTTCCAAGATCCTCGATGTACTCAGCAATGTATCTATAATGATTCCCTCAGTAGCTCTAGGTGTGTCAATAAGATTCTTCTGGGGTGGATTCACAGGTCTTCCCGAATTCTGGTTGATAGTTATGTCCCACCTCTGTATAACCTACCCCTATATGGTCTCTACAATGGTATCTGCAATACGTGACATCCCAAAGGAACTGGAGGAATCGGCTAGGACCTTGGGTTCAGATCCTTACACCTCCTTCAGGAAGGTGACTCTCCCTCTTGCGAAATACAGCTTCCTCTCAGGGATGATTCTAACCTTGGCTAGAAGCGTCGATGAAACTGGTGCCACACTGGCTGTATCGAAGACTGTGAAGACTGTTCCTATTATAATTGTGGATTGGGTTAAGGATGAGTCCCTCCGCATATATGCAGGACTGGGTGCAACCTTCCTACTTCTCTTCTCACTAATTATTCTCCTTCTACTGAGAAAATTGGTTGGGAGGGGTAAATATGCCTGAAATCCAACTTAGAGGAGTCTGGAAAAGGTATGAGAATATACTTGCACTCCGAGACATTAACCTAAAGATAGAAGATGGCGATTATGTGTGTATTCTAGGTCCAACTGGAAGCGGTAAAACCACTCTACTCAAGATAATTGCCGGCCTCGTTCATCCGACAAAAGGAAAGGTGTATATAGATGGTAGGGAGGTTACGGGGCTTCCACCTGAGAGGAGAGGTGCTGTATACATGCACCAAACCTATGCACTCTTTCCCCA
>NJEE01000105.1 GCA_002255045.1 Candidatus Bathyarchaeota archaeon ex4484_205
AAAGAATACCTCAAGACGAACAAGGAGCAGAGACTCTTGGGATTCAGTTCCCTATACGTCAAGACATGGAAGGAAAACAATAGGATGCTGGGATGGATAGTGGTAGCGAGTGGTCCGTCCTATCTGAAGACTAGTTCGCATTGCCCTGGAGAGAAGAACAACTGGGTCTATGGTAAAGGAACCGCTAAGGTATACGTCAACTGCTATGGTAAGATAGTTAAAGTCAAGTGGCCCTATTCAGAGTACTCCAAGTGTAAGGCGTCTAAATACAGGTACTGGGAAGAGAGAGGGCCAGGTTGGGAGAGATGGTGGGGTCCTCCGAGATGGGACAGGGACCCCTGAATCCCATTTTATTTAGCCTTTCGAGGAATTGTCCAATTGGAAATAAGGAGAGGAATTCGGCCTTGGAGAGTAGTTTCTCCAAGCGAACCGTGTGATTCCGTCATAGAGAGTAGATGTGACTCCTTGGATCTAAAAGTCGGAGAAAGACTTGCCGTCCTTTACCCCTAAGTCGAATGCCTCCAAGTTCATTTTTACGGCTTTCTCTGGGATTATTTCGGATATTGTCTCCCGTATTACCCTTTCCTCTATTGGGAAATTCTGTGATGCAAGAGTACCTCGTCTATTTCTGGATAACTCTCAGAGCCCAAAGACACGCTCACGGGATGAACTGGTTCTTCGTTCACTATTGCTATTCCATCGGTGGATAAGTAATTGGCTCTCCTCAGCCCTTCTACTGGTTCAAATGCTAGTAGATAATCTGCTTTGCATTTGGGAATTATTCCAGAATGTACTCCCTTTCCAAATCTCACGTGTGAGTCCACGCTACCTCCATTCTCCTTCCACCTCACTATGGCGTTGAACGGGCAAATTTGCTCGCAAACTCCACACCCAGTACAGAGATCCTCAACTATTTTGGCCTTCTCTTTGAATGTTATAGCTGGACATCCTAGTTTGATCACACAAACTCTACAAGCCCTGCATTTGTCTTCTAATACCCTATACTTCTCTACTTTCTCTCTTCTCCTAGACTCTAACAAAGCACATGGTCTCTTCGCTATTATCACAGATGGGCCATTGTGTTCCATCAAACCGGTTAATGGATCTGGCTGATGGCCTGTCATAGCAGTGATCGAATTGTCCATTACTACGACTATGACCTTGGATTTATTATATCCTAAATTCACTAGGGCTGGTAATCCCGCATGGAAAAAAGTTGAGTCCCCTATTACGGCTACAACTGGAGTCTCGACGAACTTCGATAAACCAGAGGCAAACCCTATGCTTGCTCCCATGTCAAAGCACGTGTCCATTCCTCTGAGGGGAGGCAAATATCCCAAGGTATAGCAGCCTATGTCTCCTGAGTATATTGCACTGTCTCCCAATACCTCCTTGAGTGCCACATACATAGCTCTGTGAGCGCATCCGGGGCAGAGAGTGGGGGGCCTAGAAACAAGCTTATCTGAATGGCTTTCTAGTCTTCTGTCTCTGTCTTCGACTAGTAAAATGTAATCGGATCCCTTCCCGGTCATCTCTTTAATTCCCCTAACCACGAGATCCACGCTTAATTCGCCATAGCTCGGAAGCAGGTTCTTTCCATTTATCTCGGTTTCTACCCCAAAAGAGTGGGCTATCTCCTTCGTCGCTCTTTCCAAATAGGGATCTACTTCCTCAACGACTAGTACTTTCTCGTGGTCTTTCAGGAAGTCTTTGATTTTTCTCTGTGGGACCCATTTCCTTCAATTCTATTGAGTTTCGTCCTATCGGAGAATTTCTTTGCCTCTTCTATTTTTTCCAACAGTACTTTATGCCACTTCCTCGCATTCGCTGGTACCAGTACTAGCTCTGGATTCTTTTCAAAACTTCCAATTGGCTCTCTTTCGATGATTTCTCCTAGGAGAACGTTTCCCCTAACGTGGCTGACTCTAGTAGTGGTCCTCAACATAACCGGAATTTCCAATTTCTCAGATATTTGAAAAGCCTCTATAGTCATGTCCTTTGCCTCTTGTGGATCGGAAGGTTCGAGACAGGGTACTCCCGCATGTAGAGCGTAGATCCTACTGTCTTGTTCGTTTTGGGAACTGTAACAATTGGGGTCGTCTGCCACCATGACCACTATTCCTGCCTTTGTCCCAACGTAAGCTAATGAGAAGAAGGAGTCTGAGGCTACATTCAGACCAACGTGCTTCATAGAGCAGATAGATCTTATCCCCGAGAGTGATGCAGACATTGCCACCTCTAAAGCAACTTTTTCGTTTGTGGAGTATTCCATGTAGAGTTTCATGTGCCTAGATGCATACGATAACGTGTCGGCCACTTCAGATGAAGGAGTTCCTGGATACGCCGTGGCGACTCCTATTCCTGACTCTAAAGCTCCCCTTGCTATTGCTTCGTTTCCTAAGAGGAGAGCTATCTTGCCAGGCTCTCCGAAAACTGCATCCCTCGCAGACAAACTTTTCCCCGAGGGAATTGAGCCAAAGTTTATAAATTTCCCTCACACTCCATTTTATTGTTTAGTTTGAATAGAACAGAAGTTTAATACGATGCGAGAAGTCCCAGTGGGGATGAAATGTCCGACGTGGTTTACCTAGCTCCGGAGGAAATTCCCAAAAAGTGGTATAATATACTGCCAGATCTACCAGAACCTTTGCCTGAGCCTAGAGATCCAGAGGGAGAAGAATCTAGGATAGATCTCCTCCCTAAGATATTCTTGAAAACTGCTCTGAAACAGGAGTTCTCTAAGAGGAGATGGATAAGGATTCCAGACGAAGTGCTTGAGATGTACATGCACATATACCGACCTAGGCCACTAGTAAGGGCGAGAAGGCTAGAGAAGTTCCTGAAAACGGATATTCTAGGTTGACTACCGAGACTGGCGCTGGGCAATGGGGCTCGGCTTTGTCTCTAGGAGCGAGCTTGATGGGCCTAGAAGCTACTGTATACATGGTGAGGTTTGCATACAATTGGAAACCGGGTAGAAGAACATTGATGAAGCTTTATGGAGCAGAGTGTCTTCCCTCTCCTAGCGATAGGACGGAATTCGGGAGGAAACTTCTGAAGAAGGATCCAAACCATCCTGGATCCCTAGGTATTGCTGTATCTGAGGGGATAGAGTTAAAGGGTGAGTGGGATACGAGATTCATAGCAGCTCAATCGATGGCTGCCCCGAACTTGGTGAAAGGGGAGTACAAATACGATTTCGGGGATGCTGCTGGATTCACTCCTCTCCTAAAGATGTATACCTTGGGACACGATGTGGAAATGCCTACGATCTACGCTGAGGGACTTAGATATCACGCAGCTGCGCCCATAATAAGTCTTCTTAGGAAACACGGGATAGTAGAAGCTGTGGCATACGAAACTGATGAGAAAGAAGTGTTCGAGGCAGCTAAACTATTTGTATCTAAGGAAGGTTTCGTCCCTGCCCCAGAGTCTAGTTATTCAATAAAAGCTGCAATAGACAAGGCTATAGAGGCAAAAGAAAAGGACGAAGAATGGGTTATAGTTTTCAACGTAAGTGGGCACGGATTCGTGGACTTGGAGGCATTTAACAAGGTGCTGTTCAGTAATGGTACCTAGACGTTTCCTCTATCGTGCCGTAAAGCATCTTGTATGCTTTGAGTAGGTCCTCTGTCCCTAACACTTTTTTTCCTTCTATTATTGCCTTTTCCACTGCTATTTTGAACAGGTTCTTCACGTCCCTAGGGGAGAGATCACTCACCAATGGTATGACACTGGACTTGTCTATGTTGACTTCTATTATCTTCTCGGCCCTCTTAGAGTACACGTCTATCACTTTAGACATGAGTCTCTCTCCCCTGACGTCTACGTTTATTCTCTTCGGGAATCTGGATAATACTGCTGGGTCAACTACCTCTACATTATTGGTAGTCGCTATTGGAAGTACCGGGGCTTTGCTCTTTGCCAATCTGTCCAATCCAGATATTATTGCATTTCTTAACTCTATTGCATCTCCTCTCAGTCCATAGGAGAACGAAGGAAGTGCTAAAGCTTCTATCTCCTCCAGCATTAGGAGTGTTGGTCTCTTAGTTCTAGTTAGTTCTTCGAAGTGCATTTCTATGAGTTTGGCTCCTTCTCCAGCATATACTCCCTGTAAATCCGTGCAGAATATTTCCTTTGTGTCCACACCTTCCTCTCTAGCTAGTATTACTGGTCCTTCGCTTTTTCCTGTTCCTGGTCTTCCATACAGAAGTATTCCTCTTCTTCCAAATTCTCCGATCAATCTTGAATACTTACTATGTTTTAACAGCTTTATTTCATATAGGACCATTTCTTTTACTTCTTTCGGCCATATCAATTCTTCGGATGATCTGAAAGACGTATAGGCCTGTCTCAACCTCAAGACGTCTTGATGAAGCACTACCTCTACCTCAGTCATTTTGCCTATTTTGGCAGGTGAGGGCCTGATTTCCAATACCTTTGCAAAATACATGTCCCCTACTTCTATTACGTCTCCTCTCTTCACCTCTCTTTGTTTCATCAAGTGATTCCTGATTATTATCTCTGCCCCCTTTGGATCCAAGTCTAGGGTTCTGGTTAGAGAAATTATTTCTACTCTAACTTTTCTGGCGTACAAGCCCTCACCTCTGTTTCCTTCGAGAATTACGTGCCTTCCCTATAAACTTTACCTAGTATCTCTGCCCCTTTAATCAAATTATCCACTGAAGTTGCATATGATATCCTTATATTATTTTTCCCGACCTCACCGAACTCCTCTCCAGGAACCACTGCCACTCCAGCGTTTATGGCTTTTCTGCTGAACTCTCTGGAATCTTCACCTATGTTGGGAAAGAGATAGAAAGCTCCTTCAGGCTTATTCGACTTTATTCCATGTTTTCTAAGTTCTCTTATTAGTATGTCTCTTCTTTTCTTGTATTCTCTTACTACTTCTCTCACGAAGTCTTGTGGGCCCCTAAGTGCTTCCAGTGCTGCATACTGAGCTATCGAATTCGCGTTAGCCACAGAGTATTGGTGGACTAGTGCTACTGGGGATATTAAGTCCCTCCTGCCTATGGCGTAGCCCACTCTCCAACCAGTCATCGCATATGTCTTAGAGAAGCTATTTACTACTATCACCCCACCGTCGTGACTGAACTGTGCTGCACAATAGTGCGTGGCATCATACACTATCTTTTCATAGACTTCGTCCGATACCAGTATTATTTCGTTGTCTTCTGCCAGTTCAACTATTCCTCTTATTTCCTTCTTCCCCATTACGGCTCCTGTCGGATTACTCGGTGAATTTATTAATATCATCTTAGTCTTGTCTGTTATCTTCTCTTGAACCTGCTCTGGTTTGAGTACGAATTCGTCTTCCTCGAAACACTTTGCCCTTACTGGAACTCCCTGAGCCAGCTTAACGATCACATCATACATTGCCTCACAAGCGCCCACTGTAACTACGACTTCGTCCGGATCATAGTCCAGACCATATTCTGAGGAGTATTTCTCCCCAGGATTTGGTGTGTAATGGGTTTTGTTCTCTCTGAGTGCTCTAATGGCCGCCTCTTTTATATTCTCTGGCGTATCGAAGTCCGGTTCTCCTATCCCCAAGTTTATCACGTTTCCCTTTCCCTGCGCCAGATCAAATAGTTCTCTTATTACTGACTTACCAACTCCGCTTAGCCTCTTAGCCTCCTCCATAGCATCATCACCATCACGAGGAGAACGAGTACCGTTTGATGATACGTAAACCCTGGTATTCCCTTGCCTTTCTCCCCTTCTTTCTCCTTTACCTCCACTGAAACAGAATTAGAGATTGTCTTCTCTTCATTTCCTTCCTCATCTTCGTATTTCGCTTCTGCTGGTGTCAACGAATAAACTCCAGAATAGCTAAACTGTATCTTTCTGAATTCCACTGTGACCTCTATGACTTCTCCTGTCTTCACTATGGGCTTACTAACTCTTTTCTCTAGTACTACTTTCGGTTTTCCTGTAATTATCTCTATCTTCCTGCTATCTCCTAATATTTTGCTAGATCCTCTGTATATTTCAAGGGCTATCTCCTTCGAGCCTTTCTTCGTTGCCTCCTGCTGGAATCACCGTGGATATCTCCTTGTTTCCGTCTGCCCAATCTGCCACTATCTTTACTCTAACGGATTCTTCTCTATCTCCTGAATTCCTGAGTTTGACTTTAACTTCGAACTGAGAGTTTAGGGAAGCATTTTGTGGTATTTCAAACCCTAAGAGTTCGATCTCGCTTTCTTTTTCGTATACTGTGATAGTTTCCTCCTTTTCTTCTAATTTGCTCCCATCTAGGTACAATTCAAATTTGACCTTCTTATCTCCGACCTCCTGTGGAACTAAAGGTATCTCCACCATCTCTGTTCCTGGAGATATTTCCACAGCTTTCTCTAATTCTTCGGGTAGGAAACCCTCGGCTATAACCTTTAATGTCGCCTGTACCTGCTCA
>NJEE01000048.1 GCA_002255045.1 Candidatus Bathyarchaeota archaeon ex4484_205
ATGGGACGAGATCGAATGCGGCCATCACTATGCGAGGGCCCTCTCAAGCTGGGCTCTAATTCTCGCTCTCTCAGGCTTCCACTACTCAGCCCCAGAAAAAACAATATCCTTCCATCCCAAGATAGATTCCAATCCCTTCAGAACAATATTTGTTACAGGCTCGTCTTGGGGCTCCTATATTCAAAGGAAGAATGGAAGCATCACATCATGTGGATTGAGGGTGCTCCATGGAACCCTAGAGCTGAAGAAACTTAGGCTGAAAATCGGTATTAGACCCCAATCTATCCAAGTCCTCTTTAAGGGGAAGCCTCTTATATTCACTCATGGAGATCATGAAGAAATAGAGATAGCTTTGAGGAAAACACTTACATTAAAATCTGGCGATGATCTTGTGGTGAGGGTTAGAGAATACAGCTAGTACAAGTAGAAACATCTAGCAAATATTGACAGTCTCACAGGACTCTGTCCCCAATCTTCTTATAACCTCTCTGCGAAATGCCTCCTCATCCTCAAGAGTAATATCTATCGGCTTTCCTTTCACTAAACATAATGGAAAGATTGTATATAGGTCTCCCTTCTCTAACATATTAACCATCTTTATTGGAATTCTCATCCCCTTTGTGATCTCCTTCAGAAGAACTCCGACTCTGAGGGAGAGATAGGTGGCAACAGGGCAGGAGGGGTCATAGAAGACGATTATATCATTCTTCTCCTCTGAGCTCGGTTTATATATCCTTCTCTTCAACTGTGGCATATATCTCTCTATGGGATAATAAAGAATGGATGAGAATGGAGAGATATGTCTGAATCCCATTTTCTCAAAAAACTCCTCTAATGAAGTTTCTACCGGTGGAGGGTATGTTATGAGGGTTCTTGCTCCCTTCCCTCCAAAAAAGTCCTTAGGCTTAGCTGCATCACAAATAAGCGTTTCCACCATCCTTCTACCTATTCCCAGTCCGCGATCCTCTGGATTCGGTATTAATATACATGTAATGAGTAGAGCTCTTTCCTTAATATCTGGAATGAATTGGATGAACCCTACCGGATTTTCATGTATATATGCGATCTTACCTATAGTTCCAAACCTATTTACAGCCTCATAAGCCCACTTACTTCTTATTTTCTCACTTATTCTAAAAATATGATCTCTGATCTCTAAATTGCATCTACATAATGCGAGGAAATCGGCCAAATTATGTAGATTTACATCCACAATCTTAATCTCCAACTCAGTTACATTTAATGGAAATCCTCCTCGCCTATTTAACTATTTGTATTTTAAAAATCCATTTTGGAAATTTTTATTATTTTCTTTTATATTTATAATTTTTGTCATAACTTTTATTTATATCTATAAATAATCCTAAAAATTATGCTTCTGATATTCTTCTAAAATGCATGAATATATTTATTTTCGATGATCTTCCCGCTATTAAGAAATTCTCCCTCCCATATTATCCTATGCATTATTCCTATTTGATTCGAGATTCTCGTTATCGAGAAATCAGCAGTCAGCAAATACCGTACTTCTGGTGTAGTGAATTCTATTACATTCACCATCCATCCGTATGCCTCATATATGTATGTGATGCCTCCAGTTCTCATCTCTACCAATTCCTTCCATGCTGCACTCGATATGTTATGTGGTATAAAGCTTCCTGCATCTGGATGGTTTGAAGATATGTAGAGGAATACTGCATCTCTAACTATCTCAATCCTATGATCATACCAATCTCTAAACATTCTATCTTTATATTTCTCTCTCCATCTATGTCCACATTCCAGACAGTTCCATTTGTAGTTTTCATCATTGGTGCGGAGTGGTGTCCATACATTCCTTCCTCCACATCTAGGGCATCTTATCTCCTCGGGATGCGAGGTAGCAGCCACATAAAGAATTATTACTGATGCTATAGCCAATGGTATGAGAATCCAAATCCATTCCTTCCATGCCATTCTATCTCTTCCCTCTCATTGTGGCATTAATAATTCTAATTTCTAGAATTTAGGATGAAGAATAATCATTATTAACAGTCTCTCCATTCATCTTATCATGTGGTTATCCTATCTGAGGAAGTATGACCCTGTTGTAGCACAGATAATTCTCCGAGAGTTGGAGCGCCAGAGATACACTCTTGAACTTATTCCATCTGAGAATTTTGCATCTGTGAGTGTGCTCGAGGCTCTTGGAACCATATTAACCAATAAGTATTCTGAGGGATATCCTGGCAGACGTTACTATGGTGGGAATGAATACGTAGATATGATCGAAAATCTAGCAATTGAGAGAGCCAAGAAATTATTTAAGGTTCCCTATGTAAATGTCCAACCTTACTCAGGTACCCCCGCAAATATCGCAGTTTACCTCGCATGCTGTGAGATGGGAGACACCATAATGGGTCTTGACCTAAGACATGGAGGTCACTTGTCACATGGGTGGAAAGTAAGTTTTAGTGGACGGTTCTACAGAAGTGTTCCCTATCATCTAAATGAGGATGGCTACATCGATATGGATGAAGTGTGGAAACTGGCTGAAGAATATAAACCGAGAATCATATGGTGTGGGTACTCTGCATATGTGAGGAAGTTTCCCTTTAAGGAGTTTTCAGAGGTTGCAGATGCTGTAGGTGCCTATATGGTGGCTGACATTGCACATATTGCTGGGCTTGTCGCGGCAGGACTTCATCCGAGCCCAACACCTTATGCGCATATAATTACAACAACCACACATAAGACATTGAGAGGGCCTCGTGGAGCGATGATAATGATTACTGAAAAAGGTCTCGAGAAAGATCCTGAGCTTGCTGAGCGGATAGATAAAGCTGTCTTTCCAGGAGTTCAGGGTGGTCCTCATGATCATGTGACTGCTGCGATAGCCGTTGCCTTAGGAGAAGCTATGAAGCCTGAGTTCAAGGAGTATGCAAAGCAAATAGTTAGGAATGCAAAGAGACTTGCTTCAGAACTCATCTCATATGGCTATAAGTTGGTTACAGATGGCACTGATATCCATTTAATGCTTGTAGACCTTACTCCTATCTCCATAGGGTTTGGAGCTATCGCCCAAGAAGCCTTGGAATTGGCGGGTATAACTGTAAATAAGAATACAATACCAAATGAGCAGTCCTCACCCTTCTATCCCAGCGGTATACGGCTTGGAACTCCCGCCATCACCACAAGAGGAATGAGGGAAAAAGAGATGTCGGAGATAGCAGGGTTCATACATAGAGTACTTCAGGAGGTTTCCCACTATTCCCTACCTCCTAAGGGTAGACGTAGCTTCATTAAGAAGATTAGAGAAGAACTCTCGCAGAACAATACTATAAAGGAGGTTCGAGAGGACGTAAAGAAACTCTGTGAGAGATTCCCATTATATCCTGAACTAAGGTGACCAAGTTGCTTATGAATGGAAGGAAGATTGCCTCCCAAATTCTGGAGGAAGTGAAGGAGCAAATTGAAGAGAAGGATCTAAATCCAAAGCTCATTATAGTCCGTGTTGGAAGATCGGCTGAACAGGAGGTCTTCATAAGGAGTAAGGAGAAAGCTGGAAAGAAAGTTGGCGTAGCTGTAGATGTAGTTCAGCTTCCAGAAAACATCCCTCAAAAACAGCTTAACCTGACATTAAAATCTCTGTCGGAAGATCCCTCGGTGGATGGCATTCTTCTTCAACTTCCCATACCAAAACATCTCTCTCCCTACAATGCAATCACACATATAACTCCAAGTAAGGATGTAGATGTCCTACACCCCTATAACCTTGGTCGATTGATATATGGAGATGAATCTCTTGCACCCTGTACCCCCTCAGCCATACTAACTATTCTCGAGGAATATGGCATAGATTTAGAAGGGAAAAATGTGGTGGTAGTTAACAATAGTATATTGATAGGTAAGCCTCTCTTCATTCTCTTGACAAACCGTTTCGCTACAGTTGATGTATGTCACATCAAAACAGTTGATCTTAAGTCACATACTTTGAGAGCTGATATAGTAATCACTGCAACCGGGGTTCCAGAGCTCATTAAGAGCTCTATGATCAAGGAGGGTTCTGTAATAGTAGATGCCGGGATCTCTGTTGTGGAAGGGAAAGTGCTGGGGGACGTATCCAAAGAGGTATGGCCTAAAGCGAGATATATTACCCCTGTTCCAGGGGGAGTTGGACCAGTAACCGTTGCAATGGTTATGCGAAATCTCCTTCACCTCGTTCTCTCTCAAATTCAGAAAATTTCTTAAGCAAATACTCCTCCTCAATCTCAGAAGTCATGAGCCGCTCACCGATAGCAAAGATAATTCTCTATATTACTCTAACTATCATTATTCTGTTCTTACTCGATTTCCTTTTCATAACTTTCCCTTCTGTGATGGAGCAATTTGAGGATTATCGAAGCTATATAAATGCGGGTGTCGTATTGGTCTTCGGCTGGGGTGTAGTAAAATCCCTAGCCCAACTCTCGTTTGAATACTTCAAAAGAATTACTGACGAGGCGACAGCTGCTACAATCCGTAGTATAGTGAGAATAATAGGTCTAGGTGTCCTCTTCTCCCTATTGTCCTCTGTATTCAATATAAATGCTGCATCAGCCCTCACACTTGGCTCCTTCATGGGTATGGTTATTGGTTTTGCAACACAGAAAGTACTGAATCACGCAGTATCAGGAATCTTCATAATTATTACTCGCCCATTCAAAGTTGGAGATACTGTAACAGTGGCCGGACAAAGCGGAAAGGTTAAAGATATCCGCATAATGTACACTCTTCTTGAGACTGATGAGAAGGAGATCCTGATACCTAGTGGGACAATAATAGGCAGTGTGATACATATCATCAGGAAGAAAGAGGAACCTAAGAAGGAGAAGAAAGCCACTGAGGAGCAATCTTCTTAAATCTCCTCTTGCTGAAAAATTATTTTGAGCCAAGATACTTGACTGCAATCTCTTCATATAAATTGTGTTATGATGGTCTTTCTTTAACTGTTAAAGTCACGGAAGATCATATAATCTGTTTCTCTCTTGAAAATGGAAGGAGAGATACACCTTCCATAATACGTTCTCTCAAAAATTTCCAGAAATTAGACACAGAGAGATCTATTGATTCAGCTGAAGTTATCGGAGGTAAAGCTACAATAGAGTTCTCTGCCTCAAAACCATCCCTTAACCTAAAATACTCAAATAAGAAATTTGCTGAAATAAATCTCCAGAAAACAAATAACTACATAACTCTAAAAGTATATTCCCCCCTGGATGAAAAACTATTCGGCCTCGGGGAGAAAGCTAGCCACCTGAATCTACGAGGAAGAAAATATCGCTTACTTAACTCAGATCCCTCTATATATAGGCCTGGTGACGATCCACTTTACATAAATGTCCCATTTCTAATGTTTGTACGTAAAGACTTCTCCTATGGAATAATTCTTGACACCACTCAGGAATCAATCTTCGATCTTGATTCTTCAAATAAGGAGGAAGTCTCCATTATTTTTCCTTCAGACTCCCTAGGTTTCTATCTTCTCATAGGCCCAGAGCCCAAGGATGTAGTATCAAAACTAACATCTCTCCTTGGAAGAGATCTTAGACCTCCCCTTTGGGCCTTCGGTTTCCACCAATCAAGAGCTCCCTTCCCACCTGTTTTCCCCATGCTGAAGGCAACAATCGGCGGCTTTAAGACTATGGAGAAGGTTATGGAGATTGCCTCAAAGTTCCGAGAGAAGAATATTCCCTGTGACGCAATATACCTCGACATAGACCACATGGATAACTATGTTCCCTTCACTTGGCACCCAAAACGATTCAGAGACCATAAGAAATGGCTAGAGAAACTGAGAGAAATGGGCTTCAAAATTGTAGCAATAGTGGACCCATATATAGGAATGAATCCTGAAATAGTGAGTGAGAAGGGAAGAATGTTCCTCAAGAGAAATCACAGTCCTTTAGTGGGATACGGGTGGCTTGGTAGAGTCCTCCTACCTGATTTCACAAATCCAGAGACTCGAAAATGGTGGAGTGACCTACATAGAGTATACTTAGAGGCTGGTGTCTCAGGTATATGGAATGACATGAATGAGCCAACAATAGATGTCAGAATTTTCAGAAAGACTGATTATAGAGGAATCCAAACTTCAAAAGGAGACTTCAAAAAGTATAGGAATCTCTATGCAAATCAGGAGGCTGAAGCCACAACCCAAGCCTTCCGAAAATACCTGAAGAGTAATCGTCCCTTCATCCTCTCCAGAGCTGGCTATGCAGGAATACAAAACTATGCCTTCGTCTGGACTGGAGATAACATAAGCAGCTGGATTCATCTCAGACTCAGTATAAGTATGCTCCTCAATCTCGGACTGAGTGGTATACCCTATGCAGGAGCAGACATAGGTGGATGGGCTAAAATAATGTTAAAACCACCCTTCTTTGTGAGATGTACTCCAGAGCTGTATGCAAGATGGATAGAACTAGGTATCTTCTACCCCTTTACCAGAGCACACTCAATGTTATTCAGCCAGGAACCATGGGATTTTGGAAGAGAAGTAGAATCTATCGCAAGGAAATATATCAAGCTAAGATACAGACTCCTACCATACATATACTCCCTAACCTGGGAATATCGGACGAAGGGACTTCCACTAATGCGTCCGCTATTTCTCCACTTCCCTCAAGAGGAAGAGTCTTATAGGGATGATGAATTCCTCTTCGGTCCATCAATCTTGGTTGCTCCAATTCTGGAAAAGGGAAAAACCTCTAGAACGGTATATCTGCCCAGAGGTTGTTGGTATGATTTCTGGACGCTTAAGAAACTTAAGGGTGGTAAATCCTATAGCGTAGAGGCTCCACTTGATCATCTGCCTCTCTTTATTAAGGAAGGTGCAATAATCCCGACTTGGAAATCCATGAACTACGTAGGAGAGCTTCAGTCTCCCCTATTCATTGAAATATATCCTGGCAATGGAGAGTTCACAATATTTGAGGATGACGGTCTATCTACAAATGATAAATATCTCCTCACACATGTAGAGAGCCGTCTTAATAGAGAATCTCTGAAAATAACTCTTTCTTCTTCTGATCATGGATACTCCTCTTGTAGAGATCTCTATCTGGTCATTAAAGGGTGTAGGATTGTGGAAATTAAGGCATCTATGGGGGAAATAAGGGATGTAGTTCACATGAGGGATAGTGACTGTGTTTATATATCCCCCTCAAAAGGCTTTGCCAGTTTGACTGTTTGTATCAGAATAAGCAATTCTTTTACTGAAGAATAATTTTACTTTTGTAAAAATTTTTAAATAAATTATGTAAATGCATCAATATAAAGTGATTTTATTGTCAAAATCTTTAAATAAATCTGTGCACTGCTGTTTTTAGCATCTCTGATGTTTCACAGCGTTTCCTATATGGAAAATAGGAAAACCGCCCTCCTTACTTCCGCCCTTATATTCCTTCTTATCTCCTCCTCAATACTATTTGTTTTCTCTACAAATATAATGCCAACTATATTTGTAGATGAGGGTGACATAAACTGGTATGATCTAATCATTGCTGATGCAAACAACGATGGCAAGAAAGAAATTGTAGTGGTTGGGTTTTACAAAGATATAGCCTTTCTTAACATTTATGATATAGATTTGAACGAGGAAGCCTCCATAAAAGTTGGTGACAAGAGGTTTTATGGAGTGAATGTAGGCGACTATGATGGAGACGGTGATATAGAGATAATTGTTTGCGGAACAGGATGGTCGGTTTCAGAATGGTTCCATTACATAGGTTGGTATTCAT
>NJEE01000002.1 GCA_002255045.1 Candidatus Bathyarchaeota archaeon ex4484_205
GAGGGAGTCATCTCCTTCCTTCTTTAGCTGATAGAAGGCTGCAGCCACCTCGTAGAGAGAGACAGAATCCTCCTCTGTCATAACACCATCTCGTGTACGCCTAAGTTCAGCCATATGTGCGCCCACACCAGAGACAAGACCCCAATCATGTACTAGTTTACGTATGTAAGTACCAGATTCGCACCCCACCCTAAAAAGTAAATGCCTCCCATCAAATTCTAGGAGCTGTAAATAGTAAATTATTCTTCTCCTAAGTCTCCTAGCTACAGAGGATCTTAAAGGAGGCTTTTGATAGATCTCACCTACGAACTCTCTGACAGTGTCTTCCAGCTTATCTAAGGAGAGCTCTCTATGAAACTCCGCTATACCTACATATTCTTTACCTAACATATGCAGAAACTCTATAACTTTCTTGGATTCGTAAAGACAGATGGGGAGTACACCAGTCACAGCGGGATTTCCCCAAGTACTTCTAAGGTCCCGCTGTGGCCGGCGTACTCGATGCTGGCGAAACGTTTAACCCAGGATACTACATCATGACTGGTGGGTCCAGCAGGTTTATCCAGAACTATAATGCCGAAGCGGATATGCTCAGCGGGATCTCTTTCGTCGGGTTTTGAACCATATTTTGGATCAGTCTCGGCAGTTTCCCTCACTTTTACCTCCTTATGTCTTCTCCAGGGAGGAAGCATACCTGAGGAGTATTTGATGTCTAACCTCAATTTACTCCTCCCTACTTTGCACGAACTCAAGGAGTTTGGAACGTCTGAGTGCCGCCATAACTTCTTTGTCAGAGGCACCTCTCTTTATTTTGACAGTTTTGTCTGTAGGGTGTATATGTCTCACATTGACTCGACGTCTTCGGATCCCTGTGAGTTCCTTCGGACCGGTGATTACTACATATTTCTCATCGATCTCGTCTACAACAATACATTTCAGCCCTTTTTCTCTTCCCCGCAACTTCACACAAATTCTACCCACATTGATTGCTGCCATACTTTAAACACCCCTACTTCTAATATAAGCTTCTACCGCCACTTCAAGTATTTTAAGGTTTAATTCTATAGGGAAGAGAGCAGTATTAAGTATTAAGTCATATATGGAAAGATCTGAGATGTCAAAGCCATAAAAGTCCAGAAATCTCTTTCTTTCCGATTCCTCACGGGACATTGTCTCTCTGAGGGCGACTTCATAGGACTTATTTTCTCGATTGGCTATCCTTTCCACTCTCACTTTAAGAGGTGCAGACAAATAAATTTTGTATACATTTTCTATGTCTTTTGCTAACCAGCCTGCCAGAAGGCTGTCTAACACCACACCCCCTCGTTCCAGTAGTTCCCGAGACCTGTCATCAATCATCCTATCAATAGAAGAATTTTCTTCACAATATCTATTAAACTCCTCTACACTCATTTGATGTTCAGATGCGAGGGAACGAAAAAGAGTACCTGCAGAGACGTATTTCAGGTTAAATTTCTCAGAGAGATAGCGGGCATAGGTAGATTTTCCTACACCATGTGGACCACTTATAGTCACAGAGAACAAGAGGAGTCACCCACCATACCTGTATTTAAATACACGGTTCCAGATACTTTGAGCCCACATAAAGACTATGAAATACCACCAAATTATTGGCATGTAGCCGCTCTCAATATCCGTCAGGAGATATATGGTATATGGCGGATATCGTATTATAGGCTTAGTCGTAAATAAGGGAATCACAAACCAGAAGAATGGGAGGAGAATACCCATTGAAATAAACATCCGCTTCATATTTGCAGAGGACACCTTATTTCTCAACTGTTGAATATACACCGCTTTCTTCTCAAGATTTCTTAAAGCTTTCTTATCTCCTGACTTTTTGGCTTCTTTCAACGCTTCCTCGAAGGCTTTCACCTCTTCGAGATACTGCTTCAAGACCTCAGGATGAAGAATCTTATTTGAAATAAAGGTAGTAGTGAAGGAGACAGCAAAAACTAATATAGTGAAGAGTAAAGCATCTACGAACATTAGGAGACACCTCCAAAGATGATGTCAAACATGTATTGGGAGGCGTCCCCCAACCTTCCTTCGTGATTCTCAACGATACCTATACTTGCACCGGTTAGTATGCCTATTGTGAAGGCTGTTGAGATTGTCATCTCAACCTCCTTACGTATTTCATCCAAGGATAGAGAGTCTCTGACGCGAGTGGTGTCAGACATTCTTCTCCTGGCTATCTCCTCAGGCTCTGCAACCACTACCAGTATGGAGTCAGGTTTCAGAGTGTTCAGAATACTATATGGTAATCCTACTAGATACAATCCTTTTCCAGCTCTTATTATTGCATGGGTGTCTATTATTAAGGCGTCATATTTCCCACTCATCTCCACAAGCTTCTCAGCAGCTCTCTTCTGTAGATGTTTCTGCACACTCAATGGGAGCTTTCGGAGCATATCTCTATCTCCCTTAAATCCCTCGTTTCTTGCAATTTCGAGCATCACACTCCCATATGTAACGCTGAGAGCTTTCTTTCTCTGTTCTTCAGCCAATTGGAGAAAGCCATTAACTACGCTTGTTTTACCAACCCCTGGTATACCTACAACTATGACTCTTAAACCCATTAGAACTCGAAATACTACCTAGACTTTTAAAGATTGTTATGAGTATTATTTCTCCCCAAGTAGACGAGAAAGCTCAGGATAGAGTTCCATGGCTTGCTCTCTCTGTAATAACTCATAGTATTGATATACTATCCCCACCGAGAGCAAGATACCTGTACCTGACCCATATACTCCTAGAAAATCACCTAACACTGATATCAAACCAACAAGTAAACCACCTAGAATCGTTACTGCAGGTATATATCTAGAGAGAACTGTGGAGACCGGGGAGACTGCTCTTCTAAAGCCAGGTATCATTACACCAGAATCCACAAGCTGTCTGGCTACACTATCAGGATCCATTCCGGAGATGGTGAGCCAAGTAGCCGAGAAGATAATGCAAATGGAGATTAGGATCGCCATATATATTAATGCCCTGAGAGGATCTAGGAGGACGTTTGTGACACCTCTTGGAGGGGTAATATAGTATATGAGGCCACTAATTGGTGTTCCAGTCGTTGAGTTAAATTTACCAATGAAGTCTGCCAATAAGGTCCCAGAGAGAGCAGGGTTGGATTGAACAATATTGCCCACCAGGTAAAGATCTGTGAAAAGGGTTGAAGCAAGTATTACAGGAATATTTGAAACATAGAGAAGTTTTACGGGGTATATACCACCATATCCTCGGAACTGTGAAGAAACTATTGGAATATTCACCTGAATCCCCTGAAGATATATCACGAAGATTATCATCGCAATGGTTACAACGAGGCCGAGCATAGTTGGTTGATAGGGAGACGGCCTAATGTAAAATGAGGCTATAGGATCCTCTCCTGCAAGTATGGCTTGGAAATATGCTATTATAGCACCATGTGCCTGACCGCCTTCCACAGGGAAGGGATTGAGAGCAGACCACCAGATAGCCTTCGCCACACCGGCAAGAATAAAGAGGCTTACACCACTACCAAGCCCCCAGCCCTTTTGGAGAAGCTCATCCATTAACATGAGGATTAGAGTAGCTATAAAGAGCTGAAGAATCATAATGAGCCCGGAGAAGAGAGGAAGATGCCCATACTGCCCACCTACTACATAAGCAATTGCCGAAAAGAGAGCTATGAGCAGTGAGAGAAACTTACTCGCAGTAGTGAAGAGAGCTCTATCTTCAGGGTTTGATGGATCATAAGATATTATACCGGAGCCGGCGAGAAGCTGGAGTATAAGACCGCCAGTAACTATTGGACCTATTCCTAACTCAAGGATGCTTCCTCTGGATCCACCTACTATGACCCTAATTGGGGCAAAGGGATCTCCACCCTCGAGTGTGGCCACACCATAAAGGGGAACCTGTGACATAATGAGATATATAATAAGCACTAAGCCAGTCCAGATAAGTTTCCTACCTAGATCAACTCTCCTCTTTGGTGGTGCCACTTCAGGAAGAAACTTGGCGATTGGCTTGAATGTCAAAAAGAACCTACCTGCCAAAATCAGGAAGCCTCCTTAACCTCCACCACTCCTCCAGCAGCTTCTATCTTTTCAGTAGCCAATTTTGTGGAGTGGAGTGTTATTATATGATATGAGTTGGAGACGAAGCCTCCTCCGAGGAGCTTAACATACCCTAATTTAGTGAGGTCAATTATAGTTCTGCCATCCTTATTCTTCTTATTATTAAGATTAGAAGCCAGTTCATCGAGTGCCCCTACATTAATAACCCGAGGTTTCTTACGGAGAGGTTTCCTCACAAACCCGTATCTTCCTTCATACTTGGGCTCTGGAGGGTTCCATTTATGTTTATGAGTACCTGCCTTTCCTTTACCTCCTTTCATACCTGACTTCCTATGTTGACCTACTTGACCATAACCGTGTGTCCGACTGCCTCTGTATTTTCTGGTCTTCCTAAGTTTATGTGGCATATTCCTACACCCTTCAGATTATATCATCCTATCTATTAATTTATTGATTTCAGGTCCCCAGTACCCTAATACACCTCCTTCTTTCACACCCTTCTTAACGGTACGTTTATATCCGCCTTTTGGAGGATGTAGCCTGAATACAGGTTTTACACCATCTAGTTTATTAAGAGAAATTGAGCCGTTGAGAAGTGCGTCTGCAAACTCCTCCAGCGAGGAGTAACCTATATCCTTAAGGAAGCCCTCAGTTAAAGGTCTATTGCCCCTCAACCTGCCTCTCTTTTTGAGAAGTTTAATTAGGATATCTCGGGAGATCTCTCCCCAGGCTATATAGTCCTTAACCTTTTGAAGCTGACCTTTTAATGACGGAGACATACGCAGAAGAACGGCATTATTCACATGATTAAGACGGAGAGATCTTAAGGCATATGAAACATCATGACGTACATTCACGGTACCTCTAATCCGTACAAGGATTAGCAGAGAGTTTTCACTCAATTATTACACCCCCCATAACTCAGGAGTCAATGTTGTCGCAGTCTTCTTCAACGCTTCAAATGTTGCATTGGCGAAGGAGATTGCAGTAGAGGTAGAGCCTCGGGTAAAAGACCAACAATCCTGGATTCCAGCCATCCGGAGCACAGTCTTGGCAGTATCTCCTATAACTAGACCCAAGCCCCGTGGACCAGGCATTAGTTTAACCCTTACACTCCCACAGGAGCCCTCTACTATGAAAGGAAGAGAGTGAGGAGAGTTACATCGACACTCCCAGCTCCCACAACCACGCCTAACAACAATGATGTTTTTCTTGGCGTCAGCCACAGCTTTCTCAATGGCATCACGCACCTGAACTGCCTTTCCCCGCCCCAAACCTACATGACCACCCATATCACCCACTACCACCAATGCTCTGAACCTATTCCTCTCCCCAGCGTCTGTCTGCTTCTGGACGAGATCAATGGATATGACTTCTTCAGTTAATCTGGGAAGCAGTACATCCACTATTTCAGGCTCCCTGATTCGGAAGCCTCGCTGGAAAATCTCTTCTAGGGAGGAGATCTTTCCCTCCTTTACAAGACGACCTAACATTGTCTTTGGAGTCCAACTATCCAGTATCGAATAAGAGGAAGCTTCATCAGACATTCCTATTTTCTCCTCCAAACCTCTTCAGGATCTCCTTTTCAATCTTCCGTATGAGAGTTGGGATTTTTTTACGTCCCAGCTTCTTCTTAACGAGACAGAACTGAACACCATCAAAATCAGGCATAGAATACAATTCATTAATATAGGAGTTGATATGCTCCCCATAGATTCGGTTTTCATCTGGGAGAATAGCTGGGCTGTGTGGAACTTCGATGCCAGCCTTCACAACACCATATAGAGCAGCGAAGACCCTATTTCCTTTTGTTGGCCTCACCAGACCTATATCTAAAACAGCCTTTTTTATACCAACCTTCTCGGCTTTCAGACCAGCAATTAACCCCGTTAAGTAAGCGGCAGGCACACATTTGAATGAGAGAGGCCAATTATATTTAGCAAGAATTTTCGAGAAAACAGCCATTTTAGTGTAATCTCCTTCAGGCTGGGCTTCTACAAATTGGATGTAAATATATCTGTTTGAAGGCCTCACAACGAGGCGAGGGAGGCCGCTTTTGAGAAGGGCTGCACGCTGCCTATAGTCAGTGAGGTGAAGACGTCTCCTCTTTAGGGTAAGCCTGTATCTTGGACCCATATGTCTAGGCACTTCTGACGCCCTCCTTCATCATTCTTATAAATGATCTGAGAGCTCTCAAGCTATGGAAACTGCCTCCTTTAATTCTCCGATAAAGATAGCGGTATTCTTTCCTATCTAAGTATCCCTTTTCTCTCAGAAGACGGATATATCGTCTCTGGGCTCTGACCCTCATTATCCAAAGTCTCTTGCGTGGCATCCTTGCATCTTTGCCTCCTTTCCTTGAGCCGTGACCGCGGCGTCTCCCTTTACGTCTCTTTTTAACTCTCTCCAACCACCTCCCACGGGAATTACCCTTCCCAGGCAGTTTACGCACTATACCTAACCCTATAAGCTTCCTAACATCACCCCTTGTAATCGCATCTTCAACCTCATCCAGCCGTTCTGGATCGATCCACACTCTAGACTCACCGACCTTGAGAATATCTGCAGCCATCCTCCGCACTGTCTTCACACCCATCTTTGTTCTACCTCTCTAGACGTGGCTTCTTATAAGGATTCAAGACCTTTAGACTCATTTCCTCCGCAATTTCTGTAAGAATCCTTCTCTTTCTAGCACCCAGCTTACCTGAAAGCCGAATGGCTATATCCGTTTGACCCTTAAGCCTTCTAAGTTCTTCCTCATTTCTAACATATACTTCTCTATATCCTGAAGGATGCAACCCCCTGATGATCTTTGGGGACCTATAGCCTATTTTTACTCTTACAGGCCAGCCTTTTCTCTCCAGCCTCATCTTGTTATCGATGCCTTTTGGTTTCCGCCATCCTGTCTCTAGACGTTTATATCTCCAGCTCTCAAAACGTATGAACTTAGGTTTTTTAAACCGTCTTTTTAGTCTAGCAAGCTTAGCTGGATCCATTACCACCAAACCCCTTTTCCACCACATATATTCCATCTAGGAAGATACGGGTGTCCTTCCCTTTTATCACCGTTGCAAGCTCCAAGTTTGCCGCGGTTTGCGTTACTTTTTCAATATCAATACCCTTAATAGTTATCTCTTCACCCTCTACCTTGACTTCGATATCAGGACTCATAATTCTCGCGACTCTCGGCGCTCTTTCCCCTATAAAGTTCTCTATGAGAATTTTATCTCTAACAACCTTTACATTCATAGGGAAGTGAGACTGAACCATTATTAGTTTACAGTAGTATCCCTCCTTCACCCCCCGTATCATGTTCCTTATGTGCTTTACTATTGTGCCAACAATGGACTTTCCCCTCCTACCCTTTATAGTACTCACTACACTTATGACATTATTTTCTTTAATTAAGGAGATAGGAGCATGGGAGAAATCACGCTCCAAGCTTCCTAATGGACCTTTCACTCTCACCTTTAGCCCCTCTACTTCGAGCTCAATATCATCAGGGATTTCTACTGAACGCTTCCATCCTACTTCCTGCTCAGTAGACATATGCCAGCAACCTCCCACCAGTATGTTTTGCTTTAGCTTCTCTATGGTCCATAACGCCCTGCGGAGTTGAAATAATTAGAACTCCAATATTACTTGCAGGAAGATATCGTCTCTCCCATTTCTCGATATCTCTAAACTTTACAGGGAATCTTGGTTTAATCACGCCACATTTATTTATACGCCCTAGTAACTGGACCCTGAACTTCCCTGCACGGCCATCATCTATGAATTCAAATTCTCCAATATAGCCAGATTTCTGCATAATTCTAAGAACTTGAGCAATCAGGTTTGAGGCAGGTTTTACAATACAATCTCTGTGATTTCTTGCCTCACTATTGTTTATTGCTGAGAGGGCGTCCGCAAGGGGATCGTTAAGTGCCAATTATTTCACCTCCATAGTCGTCACATATATTTCCTGAAGCCCAAGTCTTCAGCCACCTCTCTAAAACAGTGCCTACAGTAATATAATCCATAGAGTCTAATTATCGGTCCATAGCTTCCACATCGTATGCACTGCCGAGAACCTTTTCCGAATTTTCTTATTTTCTTACCTCGTTTTCCCATTATTTCTTATCCTCCACTATTTGAACATTGAAAGTGTTCCTCATAAACTCTATGGCTGCCTCCTTAGTTACCCTGTGTTTGGAGCCTATCTTGCTTCTCTTACGTTTCCGTAATGCAACTCTATATCCAGGTCTAGAAAGACGAACAATTATATCCATTCCAAAAATTCCAATTTCAGGATCATATTTCACATCAGGAAGTTGAATATGTTCCTTTATTCCAAACCCAAAGTTACCATATTCATCGAAGGAGGAAGCTCTTAATTTAAAGTCCACGGCCTCTAGAGCTTTCTTGAGGAAGCCTACTGCGGCGTCGCCTCTGAGAGTGACTCTTACAGATATTGGTTCTCTCTTTCTTATTCCAAAATCTCGTATAGTCTTCTTTGCTTTACCCTCAATGGGTTTCATGCCGGTCAGTATCTCTAAAAGGGTTCTAGCTTTCTCCAGGCGTTCTCCTGAAGTACCTACACCTATATGCACTATTACTTTGTCTATTTTTATACTACGCATTATATTCTCTTCTGCTGTCACAAGCTGGGCAGACTGATCCAAGGCTTTTCACCTCCAATTACCATCACAAGACTCATCGGAATGAAGACGGATACATTCTCTGACTCAATTTCAAGAAGCCTACGAGAGATCGGGGTAGAGCCATCACCCAGATTCTTCACTTTTCCAAATAATCCTGCTTTCGACCCTCCAGTAATCATGACAGAGACACCGGGAGATAAAGGTAAGTGCTCCAAAACTTTAGAGTTAGGAATTTCAAGTTTCACAGAGCCATAGAGGGGAAGATTTATCTCAGCAGGTGGACGCAGAACCCTACCGTCATGGAATGAATAAGCAAATACACCTCCCTTCAATATATTTTTCTTAACTATTTTACAGACTTTGAAGCCAGCTTCCTTTTCGGAAATGGAATATGGAAATAGACATCTCTTTCTATCTATGAATATCCTATAACAACTGGTATCTGCGAGCTCTACAACATCCATAAGTCCTACTGGAAATCTGTGATCTCTCCTGACTACACCATCAACCTTTACCCTCCCCTTTTTTATGATCTTCTTAGCCTCCATGGCAGTATCCGCAAAGCCAAGGATATCCCTTACAAGAATTAAGAGAGGAAGGGAGGAAGATATAGGATGAGGGCCCGGCGATGGTTTGACTGTAAACACGTGAGCTTTCCTCTTAATGGGCCAAGAAGGGGGAGCAGCTAACCTCTTCAGATGTTTTGTTGCACCAAGTTTAGCCACCTTGGCTCACCCCCTCAATTTTATTTCTACGCCATTCGTCTTCCAAGTTGAGCTCTGTAATTAGCAGATTGGCAGGCCTAATTGGAATTAAAATTTTCCTTCCATCAACGGTCTCTCGAGTGAGACCTTCTATATATATCATCAACTTCTTTCTATCCACCTTCTGAACCTTACCTTCTACACCTGCATAATCACCCTTTAAAACCAGAACCTTGTCCCCCACACGAATAGGAAAGCTCCTATGACCATACTTCTCTCTCAAAGCACGAGAAAGATGAACAGACAATAATTTTCCTCTCATATGGTGAGGAGCGTTAAAGAGACGTCTACGCTGGACTCTCCGCTTCTTGCTAATCACTTTACCCAAATTTCATACCTCCTTAAATTATTATACTGGCCAATGCTGCTACCCGTGGCCATCGATCGGCAGCCTCTCTGGCGACAGGACCACGTATTTCCGTGCCCTTCAAGTCTCCAGTAGGAAGTACGAGAACAGCGGCATTATCCTCGAAAACTACACGCCACCCCTCGGGACGTCTTATCGGGAACCTCTGCCTCACTATTATGGCTTTAAAAACTTGTCTTCTGAGCTCGGGAATACCCTTCTTTACAGTAACACTCACAAGATCACCTACATTTGCAGAAGGTAGACGTCTTAGCCTACCCTTATATCCATGTACTTGAATTATTTCTAACTCCTTTGCACCACTGTTATCCGTACATACAAGCGTAGAACCTACAGGTAATCCTCTCGCGTGTCTAAGACGGTACTCCAGAATACCTCTTGCTGAGACAGCGCGAGACCTAACCGACATCGGATCTCACCTTCCCTAGTACAACGAAGTGGACTGTTTTGGAGAGAGGTCTGCACTCACCTATTTTTACTATATCCCCTTCCTTAATATCTAAACAGGGAGGAGAGTGAGCAGGAATTCTGCTCCTACGTCGCTCATATCGCATATATTTCCGATCATATTTGAGGTATTCCCTCAACACAATAACTGTATTAGTCATCTTGGTGCTCACTACCTTACCTATTATATACTTACCTCTAACTGAGACGTCTCCATGATAGGGACACTTTTTATCACTGCACGCCCTTTTCGGTGGCTCCAATGAGGGATCAGGTCTCCGCGCCATTATTTATACAACCTCTTTACACGTTCTTCAGGCCTACATATAAGTGTAGACCCATCTACATATACGGAGGAACCATCAGGCAATATGAAACGAAACTTTGCAGCACCCTTAAACACACTTATCTTTTTACCATTCTCCGAGAGAATTTTGAACATATTTCGACTCTCATCAACAACATATCCCTTTCTCCCCACTAGGGTTAAGTCTCTGCTTTCGACGATCTCCACTCTAAGCCCGATGAGTTCATGGGCAAGAAAATTACTCTGTGTAATCATTTCTTGCTCTCCTCATTAAGGATAGTGAGTATCTTAGCAATAGTTCTTCGAACTTCTCGGATTCGTGATGAGTTTTCTAAACTTCTACTATGTCGTTGCATCTGTAGAAGACGTTGTTCATTATAGAGGTCTTTGAGAAGTTTTATTCGTTCTTCCCTAGACATCTTACGGATTTCTTCAGCTTTCAACCTCGGCAATTTCACCACCTGCCGGAGCACTCTTTAACTCCACCACATCCGGGAATTTTGCATTGGGCGGGAGAATCTTCACTTTAATGCCAACCATTCCAGGCTTAAGAAGAACATGAACTACAGCTGTCTTAACCTGTGATATTGCAGGCTCACCACTGTGTGGAAGATAACCGGCGGTAAGCTTCTCAAATCTGGAGCGTTCACTTCCCAATTTCCCAGTTATCATAATTTGAGCGCCGAGCGCCCCAGCTCTCATCATTCTATTTATGGCCCATCTTGCAACACGCCTATATCGTACACCTTTCACCAATGCATCTGCCACCCTGCAGGCAACTATATAGGGTTCAAGGTCGGGGTTTTCTATAGGGACTACTGCAATCTGTGGATTACTGAGATTGAACTGCTTCTCCAAGATTTCTGTTAGCTCTCTAATGTTCCGACCACCGACACCAATAACTAACCCGGTTCTCTGAGCGTATATGGAAATTTGAGTACCTAATGGAGTGACGGACATAGACATACCAGCATAACCAGCTTCTCTAAGATAGTCCTTAAGGAAGCTATCCACTTTCAACCTCAATTTAGCCTTCTCTAAGTAATCTTTCCACTCTCTCAATCTATTCCACCTCTCTACCAATTAGCTCTACATGAACGAGTTCCTTGATATACGGGGAGGATCTGCCGAAGGCCCTTGGAATATATTTCCTTACCTTTCTGGCTTTATGGACAGCTGCGTGAATGATCTTAACATTATCGGGGTTCAGACCCTTAACTTCGGCATTTGCCTCTAGAGAGTCGAGTAGTTTTAAAATCATTTTAGCAGATTTTACAGGATATCTGCCAGCAGCCATCCCCCTTCGATGAGGCACTTTTTTCTTGAACCTCTTGTAGGGGACAGCCCTTCTAAGTGCAATCACACCCTCCAAAAACTCTCTTGCATGAGGAAGCCGCATTCCTTTTAGACTTCTTAATAGCTCTCGAGTTTTCTTCATGGAGAGATCAACCTCCCTCAGACTAGCTTTAACCACATTCTCGTCGTCCAGCTTAGCACTGTAACTCCATTCTGGCAAATCCTATTCCACCTCTCACTAGGACAGTATAGTTAGGAACCTTAATATTGTTTAATAAGCATTTCTAATCTTTGGAATTTCTGTAAATGATTTATCCTTAAACTTCTTCCTCGTCAATTACACCTTCATTGGTTATCCTAAAGACACATTCTCCTTCAGGACGATCCAAGCTAACAACTAGTCTTGCAATTCTCAGCCCGGGTTTTCCATGAGCTTTCCTGATAAAAATTCTGGTGTGACTCCTATGCGCAATTATGTGACCACCTACTGGATATGCACCCATTGAAAAGAAGTCATTTGGTCGAGACATGACTTGATTAGTGACTACAGCTACAGCGTTGAAGACTGTAGCAAGTCTTTCCAATCTGTGGAGATGTTTATTGAGTTTCTGCTGTCTTCTCGCCAAGAGCTCCCTTCCCAAATATTCGCTTCGAAAATGACTCATTACAGAATCAATTATTACAAGCTTGATGTTATTCTTCTTAATTATTTCATCTGCCTTCTCTAGGAGTAACATCTGGTGATCACTATTATACGCAGGAGCTACGAGTATGTTTTCCAACACTTTATCTGGATCGAGACCTCTGTACTTGGCCATATCGACTATCCTATTAGGTCGGAAACTATTTTCAGTATCAATATAGAGAGCGCCACCCTCCAGACCACCCTCCTCATAGGAGAGCTGTACATTGACACAAAGTTGATGACATATCTGACTTTTTCCAGTACCAAACTCACCAAAGAGTTCAGTTATGGTGCTTGTCTCCAGTCCCCCACCTACAAGCTCGTCTAATGCCCTACTCCCTGTAGTGAGTTTTCGAATATTCTCCCTAAGTTTAAGAAGCTCCGAAGCCTGCAGAAATTCTACACGGATAACCTTTCTCGCCTCATCGATGATCATTCTCGCAGTTTTCTCTGGAATCCCTGCCTCCACTAATTCCTCAACAGTAGCCATTGCCACAGATTCCACAGTATGAAAACCCATATTCCTCAATTTAGTAGCAGTAGAGGGACCAACTCTTGGAAGATCCTCAATGTCGCTATATTCTCTTTTCACACCCATTAAATCACCACTTCTCCTCTATAGTTTTTACCATGAATACACTATTTAAGGAAAAAGTAAGAATTAAATGTGGGAGTACAGTGAAAGAGGAAGTAGAACAATAGAATGGGACTTTTGAAAATATGTGTAATGTATGCATTAAGGGATCTTAATAATCATAAGGTGAGAGCCTTTCTCACAATTTTAGGCATAATGGTGGGTATCGCAACGATGGTAGAGTTGACAATGGTAGGAAGTAGTATGGAAGCCAAAATAGAGATGGAATTGACTGAGTTAGTCGGTTCAGCAATAATTGTCCGAGATCCAAATGGAGAACCAATACCGATATATACTGCACAAGTACTCTCAGGCATACCGGGTACAACAAGCGTCATGCCTCTGGTCATAGACTATTGTACAATAAATGGGAGGTTTGGTGTAATTTTGGGAGTGCAAGCAGATAAAGTTGAGGAATATGCCACAATAATTGAGGGACGGAATATCAAGAATGACAATGAGGGCGTGATGGATATTGATAGTGGAAAGAGATTGGGAGTTAGTCTTGGAGACGAAGTTGAGATAACAAGTCAGACTTCACCTGTAGCTCAGAGAATAAAGATAGTTGGTTTTGTAGAGCAAGGAGCTATGACAAGAGGATTTGTAGCTGGAGGGGCACCAGTTTGCGTAGTAACCATCGCAAAGGCTCAGAACATTCTGGAGATGAGAGGGTATGTGAACACACTATTGGTAAAAGTTGGAGATGTGGAACACGTAAGGATAGTAGAAGAGTATATAAAGAGAGTCTATCCGTTTGTGGAGATCATAACTCAGGAGGATATTCTGAAATCTGTGAACAAGATACTTGGAACAATAAGGGGAATACTTCTTGCATTGGGAGCGATAAGCCTTGTTGTAGCAGGCCTCGGGACAATGAATACAGTTATGATGGTAATAAGGGAGAAGACAAGAGAAATAGGAATAATAAAAGCCATTGGAGGAGAGAGAAGACATGTTATTGCTATTTTTCTCACAGAGACCTTGATAATAGGAATAGCAGGAGGAGGGATAGGGATAGCTGCAGGATATTGGATAGGGAGGTATCTCCTCCGGGAGTTTATACCTACGCTAATGGGCATCGAGCTCCCAATTGTATTCTCGGCAAACATAGCAATCCAAGGAATGGCTATCGCAATCGGAGTAACCATTGTAGCAAGCATAGTTCCCCTCTGGAGAGGGGCTAACATAAGGCCGATAGAGGCGTTGAGATATGAGTAAAGTAGCCTTGAAGTTGGAGAATGTGCATAAAATTTACAGAGTGACAAAGGAGATTTCTGTGCATGCCCTAAGAGGTGTGAATTTAGAAGTCAAAGAAGAGGAGATCATTGTCTTAATGGGACCTTCCGGCTCAGGTAAATCCACTCTCCTACAAATTGTGGGTACATTAGACAAGCCAACCAAAGGCAGGGTTATAATTGGAGGCATTGATGTAACTGATTGGAATGAAAAGAGGCTAGCTTACGTGAGAAGAGAGAAAATTGGATTCGTATTTCAGTTTTTTAATCTCTTAACAAATCTAACAGCAGAAGAGAATGTTATGTTCCCACTCCTACTAAGTGGAAAATACAATGATGAAGAGGCAAGGAAGAAAGCAAGGTTAATCCTATCAATCGTAGGATTACCTGAGGATAGGTGGAGAAATATACCAAGAAAATTAAGTGGAGGACAACAGCAGATGGTTGCAATCGCCAGAGCTGTAGCAAATAATCCGACTTACATATTAGCTGATGAACCTACCGGAAATTTGGATGTTGACTCATCTACAAGGTTTCTAGAGGTTGTTAGTTGGCTTAACTATATAGCAGGACAGACGATGATAATTGTAACACACAACCCTGAGGTCTCACGTATTGCACATAGGGTGTTGTACATTAGAGATGGAATACTTTATCAAAAAGCTCCTAAGAGGTTCATAAATGTAAAGGCAGTAAGAAGAACAGGAGAGGAAAAAAGAAGAAAGGAGCTATATAAGAGGTTATTAGACGTTGAAATATCATCTCTGAGAAGAAGATATACAATAGGACTGATAGACACAGAGGAATTCCAAGAACGCAAAGAAGAAATAGAAAATCAGATGGAAAAGGTGATGGAGAAATAGTGAGCAGACTGACCTCATCACTTTTAATACTACTTCTACTAACAAGCGAGTTTTCCTACCTAGATAATACAACATCTTCGACTATTATACCACAAATATCTAAGAGGGTAGTTTATGAAATAGACATTGAATTAGGAAAAGTGCAAGAAAGAGAGGTAGTTGAATTAAAGGTTGAGGGGTACATGGGGAAGGTGTATGTTTTAGATTGGAACTTAGGGAGAGGTAACCCTGTCATAAAACGAGGGAAAATGAGGTTACTGGAGAAGAAGGAGCTTTATGATACCCTTACGCTTTTCCTATGGGAACTGGAAGTTAAGGAGAGGGAGGAGGTATTCGAGTACGAGATAAGTGGGGAAACGCCTCTTATAATAAAGTATGAGGTATTATTGAATGGAAAAAAGCCTAAATTTATAGAGGTTATGGGAACAAGTTTTATAGAGGCAGAAATAAATGATACGGTACGTTGTATACTCACTATCATAAATAATGTATTTCTAATAAAAAATGGGAATACAACGCTTACACCTCCGCTCGATATGGATATAAGGACTAAGGTATATAGAAAATATTTTTCCCAGATCTCTTCTGACCCTGAACCTAATGCAACAGACTTAATGGAGGAAGGAGAAATGTTATGGAAAATTTATCTCAAAAATAATTTTACGCTTTCTATGACATATAGAATAAACAGGAGTACAGAATGGGGCACTATCCCGATGGAGGGAATAACGATAAGGACACAGATGAATGAGGAGCTTATCCTAAAAATGCTTGAAAATCAGATTTTGGGACTGAAAAACATGCTTTCCCTTTTTCAAGAGCTCAATTCCAGTATAACGATGTTGAGTGAAGGATTTCAACAAATAGAGGAAGCACTAGATGGGATAGCTGAGGGACAGAGAGGATTAGGCAATGCAACGAGCGCATTAGCAGATGTGTTGGAAGATTTGACCTATCTCTACAGCAGTATATATGAACAGATGGTATACTATGAGCCTCAGGTGACAGAGGCTGCAGAGAATATTGGGAAACTGGATTTGGAGGATGTATTTAATATCCTTAACGATACAATGACAACCGCATTGGAGGGACTTGAACAAGGAGAGGAAGTAATAGAAGAGGCAAAGAACCAAACCTTACAATTGAACCAAACACTTACAGAAGTATATGAGGAGTTACCTCCAGGTTCTCTGAAAGATAGTGTATATAATGCAATTCAAATGGTTACAGCGGCATACATTCTACTTGGATATGTCGAGAGGGAGATAAAGCCTCTTGAGAGAGAGATTAAAAACAGACAAAGTATGCTAGAGGAGTACCTCAAAATAGCTACGGAATATAAGAGGCTTTCAACGATGCTTTTAGAGAGCTTTCTTCAGATGGTGGAGCTTCTAAACGGAAGCATTCAGACATTCATTTATCTAAATAAAGCATTAGAAAATGTATCAAATGCACAGTATGAAACGGCTTCTGTGCTCCAAGAGATTTCAAACAGCATAGGCAACATGACAGAAATGATAGAAACAAACTTCAGAAAAGAGAATTTCACCAATTTATCAGATACATATGAAGAGCTGAGTGAGCTCTATTATTTAGTTGGGTGGTTCCATTCGATTCTAAATGCACCTCTCCAAGCAGTAAATGAAACAACTTTCGATGGGAACTTCATCAATGAACTTCACTTAAGTTATATTGAGAAAAATAGAAGTTGGGAACTCAAAGAAGTGAAGACACTCGAAGAGGCATGGGTATATCTACTTAAAGTAAAAAGTCCTTCAGGAATGTGCATACTAATTAATGGCCAAAACATAACAGATAATCAATTAAATAGATATCTTATATTTAAAGAAGATGATGAAATTATAATACCAATCTTCAGGAAGGTAAATACCGGGGAAAATCTGCTTCAAACTTGGGATAGAAAGAACATTACTTTTCTCTGCAAAGAAAAGCCTTCTGCAGAGATCTTAACGGGAAGTGGGAGAGAAGGGAATGAGTATCTTATTTCGGGATTTATCTACCAGCCATCCCTCGCAATAGCCATAACTATTCCAGAATGGGAGGAAGAAGAAATTGAGGAAATTGAGGAAATACCTGCTTTATGGCTACTGACAATTCTAGTAATTATTATATCTACTATTTTTGTAGTTATCTTATATAAGAAAAAAAGAAAGAGGACCAAGAAAGGAAAGGTCTAAAGAATATAATTCTGCTGCTTTCATATCCAATTTAAGCCAACGGAATAAGGGACCAATGTATTCCTCTTTCAGATTTTTATTTATTACTAACCCCCCTACAAAGGGATTGAAGGCGGGCATTACAAGGAGAGATGGGTGACCTCTCAGATAAACCCAAACGGGAAGGGATGTTTTAAAACCGAACTCATCAATAAACTCTATCAAAGGATGCAGATGAGCCATAACAATTAGTTTGGAAGATCTAGCCTCCTCCGGAGGGAGAGCATGACCATGTAAAAGCCATATCTTGTTAATTTGAAAGCCACGCACATTTTTTATTTCAACATTGGAGGGAGTTAGGTTAAGAAGATTACCGTCATGATTGCCAGGAACGATGGTGATGGAGACATTCATATCGAGAAGGGTATTCAAGAAGGAGGGAACAATTTGCCACTCTAAATCGGAAATACCTACCACATGATGCTTGATGTCTCCTAGAATTATAATCGTGTCAAAAAGGAGTTCCGAGTGTAATTTCTGTAGTAGTGAAGTGAAGTACTTAATTCTGGGAGGGAGCTTGATTCCATGTCTCTCCAGTTCGTATTCATAGCCCAGATGTAAATCCGCAATAATGAGTTTTTTATCTATGAGAAGAGCAGGAAAACCCTTTATCGGTCTAACTAATTTATACATCCTTCCTCTATCTTTGAGTTGCCTAATGGTAGAGAGTACCCAGAAATTAGATGAGGTTGTAGAGTTAATAAAGCTTAAACAAAAGTTGGATGCTAAGGAGCTGGAGAGTTACAGAAAGATATTTGGAGAGCGATTGGACAAAGCCATAGAGAGTGTAAAGAAAAAAAGAGTGAAAAAATACGTATTTAAGCCTTCAGGAATAGTGAGATGGATCGTGGTAGGTAAACATAAGGAGCACATAATTCTTCCAGAGATAAGATTTTGTACGTGTGAAGACAGCTTCAGGCAGATGCTGGATGGGAAAAGACCTTTATGTTATCATCTAATAGCACAGAAGATTGCAGAGGCTATAGGGAAGTATGAGGTTATAGAGGAGAAGGATGAGATGTACAGATTTCTCTCTATAGATTGGTAAAAACCTGCTCTAGAGAAGAGATTATTCTACACGTTACCGTGGGTGCTGAAAGAACGTTAGGATATATTGAAATGATGTCATTACAGCATTTCGAAAGTGTTTCTGGCGGTGGACCTCGAGGATAAGCACCAATGAAGAGCATGAACTCTCTATACTCACTTACACTTCGGAGATAATTCATTAAATCTACAGACCTCCCCTTAGAGGAGAATAATATTTTATAACAATCAACTTGATTTCCAATCAATTCCGGTAATTTCTTATTGATGAAACGTATGAGGGGATTTTCTGGAGGAACATGGCCTATTTTAAAGAGTTGCTCCATCAACCCTATGAACCTGTTATAGTTCAAAGGGAGACGAGTTTTCGGATTTATCTCAAAAACTCTATCATTAATTGTATGTACGTAGATTTTCATGGTATACGTACGATTGAGGGGGGAGTCCAGGAGGAGTAGAAGGCAGCGGTGTAGGATGTCAGGCCTTCCTCTCATTCCGCTCCGGGTGAGGTGTTTCATGGCTCTGTGATGGAGGGATCTATCCAGGATGAGCTCTCGAGGGGGCTTCCCCCTCCTTCTAGCTGTTGAGATTACATCAGGGAAGGACCATAATTTCCTTGGAATGGTCTCGATTGAGGATTGGAAGAAAACGAAAGTAAAGTGGGGAGGATTCATCAATGGGTAATTATGTAAGGGTGAAGAACACTTAAAATTATTGTCGGGGAAGGTTAGAGCTTGAAACCGGCCTCTACCATCAGTTTCTTGAACTCTTCCTCCTTAAGAGAGGACTTTCTTTCTCCCGAGGCATATAGGGATCTCACAAGTTCGACTAGTCTCAAGATGCGTGGGTCATCTTCATCTATCTTTCTGCCGAGCACTTCCTCCGCTTTGTAACGGATAACAGCCTTACCAGACTGCTTTCCTATGGATATTCGGCGTGTGTTTCCAACTAGTTCGGGTGGGATGAACTCATAGGTTCTTGCATCCCGGAGAACACCATGTGTGTGGATGCCAGATTCATGGGCGAAAGCATAGGTACCTACAATGGCTTTGTTAGGAGGAATTACAACTCCAGTGGCAGCACTAACGAAATCAGCTAACTCCTTCAACCTAGAAAGACCATGTTCAAATTTTCTGAACCCATGGTGGAAGTAAAGATTAACAATCACCTTCTCCGTTTCGGCATTACCTGCACGCTCACCCATACCTAATACAGTTGTACTCACAAATATCTTGTCATATAAGCCGTTTGCGGCCCTTATCGCGGCCATTGTATTCTCCACAGCGTTGCCTAGATCGTCGTGGGCGTGAATTTCAATATTGGGTATTTTGGTCTCCCTCTTTATTGCTCGAATCTTAGCGAAGATGCCATTCGGCAGAGGAGCCTCTGGAAAGGATGTAGCAACACCAATAGTGTCACATATTCTATATACTGAGGCCCCAGCATCTGCTACAGCATTTATGAAGCTCCTCTCGAAGGACCATTTTGCTCTTGTACTGTCTTCCCCATGTACAAATACCACAAGTCCGTGATCCCTTGCATACTCAACTGCCTCCACGACCCTATTGATGAGTTCATCTTCAGATTTATCAGGCCATTTTGCCTTGAGATGGATATGAGAGACTGGGTGGGAGATTCCTATCTCACCTACATCCAGAGAGAGGGCAATATCGATATCCTTTTTGACGGCCCTGCACCATGTGGCTATCTTAGCATTGAGCCCACGTTTCTGTATGAGTTTTATAGCTTCCTGATCAGGTTTTTGATACTGATGGAGCTCTATTCTTTCCACGCCTATTAAGTCCAAGAGGTAGGCTATATGGGCAGCATCCTCTGGAGAAACTGCCGTACCAGGCATTTGGATTCCATCACGCAAAGTGGTGTCGTCTATTATGACATCTATGTTTAGTGGAATTGTGGGTAGGTCGTTCCAGTGACTCACAATTTTAGAATCTTCCCTACACAAATCTTTAAACTTTTCGTTTTTTATTATAATCTTTCATAAAATTTCTTGCTCTTTCATGAACAGTTGTATATAAATTTTCACCCATTGCATCTATACTCACTATGCAGGGTCCGAAATTCTTTACTTCAATATGCCAAACAGCCTCCGGGATGCCCAAATCCATCCAGTAGACATCTTTAACCTTCACTACTGAGGAGGCAGCTATGACACCGGCACCCCCTACAAAGGAGAGGTATGTTGAGGAGTACTCCCTAAATAAGTCATCGAAGGGTGGTTCAAAACCTCCTTTGCCCACAATGAGTTTCGCTCCAGCGGAGAGTGTAGCCTCTAGCAGAGCAGACATTCTGCCACTTGTAGTGGGCCCTATGGAACATATCACCCAGCCACCTTCAACCTTCCATGCTATTGGACCTGCATGATATATGCAGGCACCCTCTAGATCGAAGGGAGGGGCGATATTTCTCTCCTGCAAACTCCGGAGACGTCTGTGAGCCATATCTCGTAGAGTGTACATCTCACCATTTATCCAGACAATGTCCCCGACCTTCAGATGAGAGACGTCCTTGGTGGGCACCGATATATGATATTCCAAATCGATCAACCTCCACATGATGTCTTTATGGCATACTTTCTCAGAGCCCAACATTGAAGTGTTATAGATATAGGGAGGGAAGCAGTATGTGTACCACGCCACTCTATGTGCACATCGAGTGCAGTTGTATCCCCGCCTAACCCCATGACCCCTATACCTAACTGATTTATCTCACTTAATAGGGAGTCCTCCAGAGAGCCATACTTATTGTCCCTTGAACCTATATCTCGCAACACCGCGAGTTCGGAGAGAAGCAGGGATTGTTCAGGAGAACCTCCTATGCCAATCCCCACAATTAAAGGGGGACAGGTATATCTGGCTCGATTAATCACATGCTCTAACACTACTCTCTTCAGTTCATCAATCTCGTTTGGGGAGAACATTCCCAGAAAAGATGAGTTCATAGATCCAGCACCACGTGGAACTACAACCATTTCCATTCCATCATAAGACTCATCAAAGTCTACTGATATATGGGGAAGACCCCACCCAACATTGGAATTTGAATTTACACGTGTAAAGGGTTCTACAACATTTGGCCGTAAAGGAATTTTAGAAGATTCCTCTATTACGGCCTCCCTAAATAGCCTTTTTATGTACCCACATATCTCACAGTTCAGCCCAGCCTTAATGTATAGAGAAAGTAAACCGGTGTCTTGACATACAGGTTTCATCTCCTTTCTGGCTCTCTCAACGTTCTCCAATATCACCTCCAACTGTAGTTTTGCATACTCTATACTCTCACGTTCCCATGCTTCTCTCAGAGCTCTCTCCACATCTGAGGGTAGAGAACACTCGGCTTCTCGAATTCCTTTTCTAAGCTGGAGGTAGAGCTTGTTCTGCTTCATTCAAGTAGTGAATATACCCAGCTGAAATAAATTTTCCCAGTTTCTTTAAATAGTAGTTCTGTAAATGAGATTATGAAATTGCCGACAGTATACGACGCCCCACCAGAAGAAGTGATTAGAAGGATTGCCCAACACCTAAAGGAGAAGGTGAAGGAGGTGGAGCCACCCCCTTGGGCAACGTTCGTAAAAACTGGAGCACATAAGGAGAGACCTCCTGAGGAACTTGATTGGTGGTATGTGAGGGCGGCATCTATTCTCCGAAAACTTTACTTGAAGGGACCAATAGGAGTAGAGAAATTGAGAAAGGAGTATGGAGGAAGAAAGAGATTCCCAATGAGGAAGGCACATAAGTGGAAGGGTGGAGGGAGCAATATAAGGAAGATCCTTCAACAGCTGGAAAGGGCAGGGTTAGTTCAGACTGTGGAGAGAAAGGGCAGGGTTCTTACAAATAAAGGAAAAAGTCTATTAGATAAGATAGCATCTCAAATCTTAAAGGAGGAGATTGTAGCACAGTGAGGGAAAATGAGTGACGAATTAGAGGAGATAAGGAAGAGAAAGCTTGCAGAATACCAGGCAGCTTTAATGAGGCGGCTGGAAGAGGAGAAAAAAAGAAGAGAGAAGGAGGAATTGATAAGGAGACTTTCCCTTCTCACCTTCACTAAAGAGGCCAGACAGAGATTAGCCAATTTGAAACTAGTTAAACCTGAACTAGCAGAAAAGCTTGAAACGACATTAATTAGCCTTGCACAACAGGGGAGGCTGGAGACACCAATAACGGATGAGCAATTGAAAAGACTTTTATCGAGATTAAGTAGACAGAAGAAGGAGATAAGAATCAGGAGGTTATAACCAAATGACAAGCAGAAAGAGGAGTAACATGAAGCTTAAGTTGAGTAGAGAGGGTAGGAGAGCAAGAGGAATACCGGCATGGATTATCGTAAAGACTAAGGGGAAGGTACGGCTTTCAAATAGATGGAGACACTGGAGAAGGAGCAAAATAAGACTATAAATTGGAGGAAGAGAGGAATGAGAGAGGAGAATATGATGAGAATAAAATTAGGGCGATGTGGAAGAATCTCAAAGAAGAAGAGAGCAGAGTATATAGCACGAAGATTGAGAGATAAGTGCAGGAGAATATTTAAGAAGAAAGTAAAGATAAGTCAAGAGTTGAATAAGTATATATGGAGCAGGGGGATGGAGAAACCACCTACATTCTTTGAAGTTGAGGTGAGCGAGGAGGAGGATTATGTTCTAATTTCACTTCCAGGTGAGAAAACCGAAGGATGAGTGAGATATATAAGATAAAGATAAGAGACAGCCCAAATATTGGAGCTTATTGTGTAGTAGTTGATAGATTTTGTATAGTTCCACCTATTTCAAATAAGAGGTTTATAAAATATATTCATAAAGTTCTCCATCTACAGCCCGTAGTGACCACTATAGCAGGTACCATGGCAGTGGGGCTTATGGCTGTGGGCAATGGCAATGGATTGGTTGTACCTAAATTAATTCATGAATGGGAAATTCAGAAGCTTAGAGATGAAGGAATAGAAATAAATGTTCTAGACAGCCGTTTTACTGCCCTGGGAAACCTAGTGGCGGTAAACGATAGAGGCGGTATAGCATCACCCTACTTATCTAGAAAGGATCTCAAGAAGCTCAGCGAATATCTGGGTATAGAGATAGAGGCACTTAGAATTGCAGGCTATCATACAGTCGGTACAGTTTTATATGCTACAAATAAGGGGGGGATTATACACCCATCCGTGACAGAAGAAGAGAGAAGTAAGGCTATGGAGTTGATGAAAGTTAGGCTGGAGGGATGTACAATAAACGGGGGTTCAGGACTGGTTAAGATAGGAATAATAGCGAATGAGGAGGGAATATTAGTTGGTTCAGATACAACTGGCCCTGAACTTATGCTTATAAAGGAGGCCTTCGACTCTCAAATATGAAGATTTATGTCTGGAGAAACGACGGATAAGGAGATTCAACAGGCATATGTTGAATTGAGACTTCTGGAGAATTTGGCCGAAGATTATAAGACAAGAGTCCAGTTAGTAAACTCTACACTCAATGAATTACAAACTACAAAATCTGCCTTAACAAATCTTTCACAAAGCGAAGAAGAAACACCCATATTAGTTAATCTAGGGGGAGGGGTATATGCATCGGCAAAGTTATCAAACAGCTCGAAGATACTGGTGGATGTGGGCACTGGTGTGATAGTGGAGAAGGATTATGAGAGTGTAATACAGCTCCTAGATAAACGCATAAAAGAACTTGAGGATGCCAGAGAGACCTTACAAAATCAGCTTGAAACCATCCTTGCGAAGATAAGTGAGAGTAGGGTGAAGCTCTCACAGATGGCTGCTAAAGAGAGAGGGTGACTGTGAACTGCTGGGAGTCTCAAATACAATAAGGAAATTCGTGGAGAGTATCAAGTATAGGGAACTGAGCAAGGAGGAACTAGAGAAAGGAGCAGAGAGATTGATATTAGAACTGGTGAGGAATGATGTTGCATATGAGCTTGCAGAGGAGATAGCGGAGAGAATAAAGGAGGTTTTATTAGGCAGGAAAATAAAAAGGATAGGAGATAATGTAGAGGAGCTAATTAAGAGTGAGATCCAAAAATTCCTCAAAGAAGAAATACCGGAAAATTCCTTTGAACTGGAAGAGGGAATAAGAGAGGCAGTAAATGAGGGGAAACTCTATAAAGTTATGTTTATAGGAGTGAATGGTTCCGGGAAAACTACAACAATAGCAAAAATTGCATATAAGATAAGAGAGAAATATCCAGTTTTAATGGTATGTAGCGATACATATAGGGCAGGGGCAATAGAGCAGTTAATTAAATTGGCAGAGAGACTCAAGGTGAGGTATTTGAAGAGCGAGTATGGTGCTGATCCTGCTGCCGTGGCCTATGATGCAGTTAAACATGCTGAGAGTAGGGGAATTAAAGTGGTATTGGTGGATACTGCGGGCAGGATGCAAACAGATAGAAACTTAATGGAGGAGCTTAGGAAGATAAAGAGAGTGTTAGAACCTCAATTAACAATATTTGTGTTCGATGCACTTGCTGGAAATGATGCCCTTAGACAGGCGAGAGATTTCATGGGGGAGGTGGGATTCGATGTTGCAGTTGCCACCCGTATAGATGCAGATACAAAGGGGGGAGCCCTTCTCTCAGTTCTTTACTCAGTTAAGAGGCCTGTGGTTTACCTCGGTGTAGGGACAGAAATGGGGGCATTAATTGAATTTAATAGAGACAAATATTTAGGAGAGTTGTTAGGGAGGATTTAGTAGACATGAGTCTGAAGAGACTTGTGGAGATCTCAAAGAAACCTGATAAGAAAGAAATGTGGAGGTCCTTTAAGATATGTATGTTGGGAATAGCGGCGGTGGGCGGGATAGCATATATTATCCAGTTGATAGTTAGCCTCATTCAGCTGGCGGTTTAAAATGGAAGAAAAAAGGAAAAGTAAAGTTTTCTTAGTGCGAACTACCGCCGGCCAAGAGAAGAACGTAGCAGAACTCATATACGCAAAGAGCCTCGCCGAAGAGCTTAATATTCTATCTGTCGTAGCCCCAGAGGGACTTAGGGGATATGTATTTGTGGAGGCATATAGCCCCCATGATGTAGATGAGGCAATAAGAGATGTAAGACACGCACGGAAGAGAGTGCCAGGAATTGTAGACATGAAGGACGTGCTACAATATTTTGAGGAGAGAAAAATCATCGAGGAACTCGATGTAGGAGATAGAGTAGAGATAATTGCAGGCATATTCAAACACATGAAGGCAAGGGTAATAGCAATTAATAAACCAAGAAATGAAGTAACCATAGAACTTGAGGAAAGCCGAAGTCCTCTACCAATTTCCATAGATGCAGATAACTTGAAGATAGTTGAGAAGGCAAAGAAGGAAGAGGGCTAAGATATTTTAGGAAGTGAACAGGATAAGATAGAGGCAAGAAAGGTTGTCAGAGGAGAAGAGGATTTCAGTACTTGTGGATGGAGGAGAGGCTTCTGCGGGACCTCCACTAGGGCCCATGCTCGGACCTATGGGGGTAAACATCGGAGCAGTCGTCAATAAAATAAATGAGCTCACAAAGGAGTATAAGGGACTCAAAATACCGGTTACAGTGATTGTCAATCCGGAAACCAAGGAGTTTAAGGTAGAAGTGGGAACACCTCCAACCTCTGCACTCCTAGTGAAAGAGGCAGATATAGAGAAGGGATCGAGTAACCCTAGAGAGGAGAAAGTTGGGAACTTGACTATACAGCAGGTTATAAAGATTGCAAAACTCAAGAAGGATTCGATGAATACAAAGGATTTGAAGGCTGCTGTAAAGCAAGTGCTAGGAACTTGTGTAAGTCTGGGGGTAACGGTGGAGGGGGAGGACCCCCGAAAGGTAACTGAAAGGATAAACAGAGGAGAATATGATGAAATTTTAGGAGGTGAATAGGAATGGTTTACACTAAAGAATTTGAAAATGCAATACAGAAAGCTGTAAGTCCTGAGTATAATAAGAAAAGAAATTTTGTTCAGACTGTTGAGACCGTCATAAAACTTCGTGAGATAGATGTGAAGAAAGAGAAGCTTAGGATTAATGAAACCATCGAATTACCGAATCCTATTGAGGGAAAAGAGCCTAAAATTTGTGTAATTACCGATAGAAGTTTTGTGATACAAGCGAGGGAATTAAAGTTGCCAATATTGACAAAGGAAGAAATACAGAGACTTGAGGGGAATAAGAAGGAGATACGTAAAATTGTCAATAGCTATGATTTCTTTATTGCAGAGGCACCGCTTATGCCACTCATAGGTAGAATAATGGGGCAATTTTTGGGACCTAGAGATAAGATGCCAATTCCAGTACCACCTACAGGAGATATAAAACCAGTAGTGGAGAGGCTTAAAAGAAGTGTTAAAATTCGTATGAGAAACCAACCTCTTGTGAGAGGCATTTTAGGTAATGAGAAAATGGAGCCATCCAAAATGGCTGAGAATATGGAGAAGATCTTTAATGTGGTGGTAGAGAAGCTTCCTCGACGGGAGAGGAATGTGGATTTCATAGGATTTAAAACGACAATGGGAAAAATGGTCAAAATGGAAATAACAGGAGGAAAGAAGAGATGATGAGCAAAATGAGGCTCTCTGAGAGAAAAAAGAGGCTTTCAGAAGAAATTATTCAGAATTTAAAGAAGTATAAAACAATCGGAATAATAAGATTAGATAGGGTGAAAGCAGTACAGATAAATGACATAAGGAATAAACTGAGAGAGAAAGCATACATAAGGCAGGTCAGGAACACATTTCTAAGGAAGATATTAAAAGATATTAATGATCCTAACTTGGAGAAACTATTGAACTATCTCAATGGGCCAGGTTTACTCATCTCTACTGATATGCACCCTATAAGACTTCAACAATTCTTCTGGGAGAATAGAATGAGAATGAAGGCTAAATCCGGAGATATAGCAACAGAGGACATAATAGTATATGCGGGGAATACAGGAATACCTCCAGGGCCTGCGATAAGTGAGCTTAATGAAGTTGGAATCCCAACGAGAATAGAAACAGGAAGCATATGGGTTACTAAGGATACTGTTGTTGCTAGGAAGGGAGATGTGATTTCTACACATCTGGCGGCAGTTCTCTCAAAACTTGGAATAAAACCCATAGAAGATTACTTGAAATTGAGAGTAGCGTTGTATAATGGAACGATTTTCGATGAGGAGACAATAATGGAGACGATACCAGATAGAATAATTGAAAAATTAAAAGAGGCACACCAGAAGTATGTAGCACTCTCAACTCATATGTGGATCCCCACGAAAGAAAATATACACATACTTGTTTGGATGGCGCATCAACGGGCAGAAGCCCTCAAATCGGCTGTTGAGGGGTAAAAATATAAATAGTATTTAAGGGAAGAAAACAGCACAGAGATGTCAGAATATATACATGCTGCGTTACTTCTCCATAGTGCCTCTAAGGAAATTAATGAAGAGAACCTAAAAGCGATAATAAAGGCGGCAGGCATCGAGCCTGACGAAGCAAAGATAAAGGCACTAGTTGAGAGCCTGTCTTCCATAAATATAGATGAGGTATTATCGACACCAGTTGCTGTAGCTCCTATTGCAGCACAACCTACAGAGGAGACTAAGCCTAAGGAAGAGGAAAAGAAGGAGGAGGAAGAGGAAGAAATTACAGGATTGGGTGCACTCTTCGGATAAAGGATTAAAGGCCTATATTAGCCGGGCTCCACAATTCGTGCAATATGCGGCGGTAGGAGAGTTTTCTGCACCGCATTTGGGGCATTTTTTGGTAGAAGTTTTCTTCTTCACTGATATGGGAGGAATATTAATTGATTGTGATTGTGTGAGCTTAGTGGGTGGGGATGGAGGTGTCTTTGATGGTTGAGGTGGCGGAGTAGAAGGTTTAGGAGGTTGAGAAGTTGGAGGCGTCAATGTAGGACGCTGTGTAATGAATTGAGCCATCTTCTTGGATGCAGATTTCATTTCATTCAGAAAAGTTATTAGATTCGTCCGCATTTTTCGAAGATTGTCAAGTTGTGATTGTAAGATTGCACTCTGGTGTTCATACATTGTGCTAGAAAGTTGCCCTATCTCATGCTTCACTTTTATTATTTCAAGCTCGTGTGCTATCTGAGACTCCTCGGTTTCCAGTTTTTTTACACGATTGTTAATAGCCACTACTACTTCTTGAAATTTTTTTTCCAAGAATTGTCTACGTCTTAGTGTCTCATCCAAAATTTGCCGATATACTGGATCACTCACAGCATTCTTCGCCTTTAAAGCAATCAGCTTCTCTATTTGACTGGAAATAGCTTTAAATTGCTTAGACAATAACTCCACTTCATGAACTAGATCTTCATCTTCAAGATATTCGTAGCTCATATCCTACACTACTTAATTTAACTTCAGGATGGAAATTTAACTTTTAGCTTTCAATATTTTGGTGGGCGCGGCAGGATTCGAACCTGCGACCTTCCGCGCTTCCTTTCGTTAAGTCAGGCGGACGTCCTAACCCAACTGGACGACGCGCCCCCATTTTGATTCATTATAAAGAGACTAATAAATCGTTTTCTTAGAAGATGGTGGACCGGGTGGGACTTGAACCCACGACCTCCCCCATGCCAAGGGGGTGAACATACCAGTCTGTTCTACCGGCCCACTAAGAAAAGGAAAAAGAACCCATGATATTAACTTTATTCTCCTCAAGGTTTTTAAGTCTCTCTGTGAAAAGTAGTAAAGAATATGAGTGAAGATAGGGAACTAGAGGAGATAAAAAGAAGGAAAATGAGGGAGTTGCTATATCATCTAAAGAGAAAGGAGGAGGGAATGAAGTTACCCACTGGACCAATAGATGCAGATGCAGAGACTTTTTATAGATATATACAGAAGGAAGTACTTGTACTTGTAGACTTTTGGGCAGTATGGTGTGCTCCTTGCTTAATTATGCATCCAATCGTCGAGGAAATAGCAAAAGAGTTTAATGGAAAATTGATAGTTCTAAGGGTTAATGTCGATCTCAATAGAGATTTAGCCATGCGATATGGTGTTCAATCTATACCTACATTCATAATATTCAAGGAAGGGAAAGAAGTGAAGAGAATAATAGGTGCAGTAGGAGAATATCTCAAGGAAGTAGTAAAAGCATATTTATAGGTCGGAAACGAAAGAAGAAGGGGTAATATAAAGATGCCTCAGGTGGCAAGGATAAAAATTGCGAGCAAGAATCTACAGTCTCTTGAACAAGTTGTTAAGGAAATTAGAGAGGTTGCTGACAAATCAGGTGTGAAAATAGTGGGACCTATACCACTTCCAACAAAGAGACTAAAAATAGCCACCCAGAAGAACCCCAGTGGAGAAGGGACGATAACTTGGGATAAGTTTGAAGTGAGGATACATAAAAGACTTATTTACTTAGATGCGAGTAGAGGTGTTATGAAAAATCTCATGAGGATAAGGATACCTGATGATGTTTATATATCATTGGATCTCTTAAATGTCTGACAATTTGAGGAAAGGAGATCTGTATATAATTCTACTTCCCTTAATTTTGTTATTTTTAGTAATTGAAATAACTCCATATGAGGGCACTCCTGAGGAGAGAATAATTTACTATTTTCGTTTAAACTCAGATGGCTTTGAGGAGATACAGATAATCTATGAGACGTCTAAGGAAGAGGGAATCATGTGGATTGTGGTACCAGATACAGAGAGATATACAAACTGGACAATAAAAATTTCCAACGGAAGAATATACCAAGAGGAGTTAAGGGATGCAGAGATAGAAGGAGTTAAAATGTATTTTTACGATAATTTGTCTTTCCATTTTAGAGGGCCATTAAAACTTGGTATAAATTGGACAACTAGGCTGGGAGCATTAGTCGTCGAGCCAAATGCACTTTTCATAAGTCCGGCCATAATGTTCCGTGAAACAGATACCAGTATATGTGAAATCTGGAAGCCGGAGAACTTTAAAAAATTAAAGATGATGGTAGGAAGTAGTGGAAATATCCGATATTCTGAAGGGGACGACAGAATAGTTGTGGAGCCCCTCTATGGCAATGACAGAATTTATATGTTTTATTCGGTAAAGGGGAAGGAAAACTTAACTTATCATAAGGATGGGCCGATAATTTTGAGAATACCTTACAGATATTTCAAGGAGGGAGAAAAAATCCTAGAATGTTATAAGATGGCGATACCCCAACTGGAGGAGCTGACAGATGCCGAAATTAAGGAAGTGAAAGTCAGTTTCTTCGCTCCTAAAAACTGGGATGAGCTTCCTGTAGGAGGATTTGTGCCAGTGAATCCACACCTTAAGGTTGGAGAGATAAATCTAAATCTCTTTTACTTTAGATGGGTTAGAGGATATATAGAAAGTATAGCGATCCACGAGCTAACACACCATTATCTTGTCGAGCTTGGAATCTCTACAGAGTTACTGTGGGCGCATGAGGGGCTTGCAAATTACCTATCTATAAATCTTGCAGAGTACTTGAACCTAAGTGAGAAGGCTGTAAATCTGGAGGAAGATTTGCTTGAGGCATCTGATTTAGTTCCTCCAGAGAGTTACAACTTTCTAATATCTTGGAGAACATACTATACGGACCCTAGATACCCAACATTCGTACACTATGGAGTTGCATACAGAATATTCTATGAAATTTGTGAAGAGAATACAGAGGAAGGAGATATGTTCCCAGGTTCCCACTATCTGCATAGGGTTTTCTCAGACATCAAGGAATTAGGGGGGGTTAAGACAACAGAGGATTTGGTAAGTATTCTTATATTGGAGTCTAATAATCGAAAAGAGATAAGGGAGAAATTTAAAGTATGGGGATTTCCATATCAGGAGAATATCAAAATAACTATGACAGAGAGGATGAGAAAAGAGATCAGAGAGAAAACTTCCCCCCTTTGGAGGGAGATCCTCGAGAGAAGATTAATGGAGAACTCAGAACTTTGGGAGAAATATGTCTATGAGGTGAGGATACTCGTGGAGGGAATCGATCGATTAAGTTCCTTAATGGTATTAACAACATTATTTATTGTAGTAGCATCTATTTCTAGGAGGTTAGAGAAATGGTGAAGATAGGTATAATAGGTGGATCTGGGTTATATGAACTCCTAGAAAGACCGAGAAGTTTAATTGTGGAAACACCTTATGGCAAGACGCCTCGAATAGAGATAGGAGAGATCAGAGGGATAGAGGTTGCATTCTTACCTCGACATTCGAAGCCTGGAAGCATGAAAGTGAGCCATGCAGTTCCTCCTCACAAAATAAATTATAGAGCGAACATCTTCGGATTTAAAAAACTGGGTGTGGAGAGAATTATTACTACACAGGCAGTAGGGGCAATAAACCATGCAATACCACCTGGGACCTTCGCAATACTCACGCAGTTTATAGATATGACAAAGGGGAGAAAATGTACCTTTTATGAGGGGGAAGAGGTGGTTCTACCAGATGGGCAGAAGATCCCGGGTGTTGTCCATATTGATGTAACCCAACCTTATTGTCCAGAAATTAGAAAAGCATTAGAAGAGGCATGTAAATCTGTAGGGGTCAAGTACGTAAGTAGTGCCACCTATGTCTGTACTGAGGGCCCCCGCTTTGAGACACCTGCAGAGATAAGAGCATATAAGTTAATGGGAGCAGATGTAGTTGGTATGACAAATGTACCTGAGGTAATTTTGGCAAGGGAGCTGGGCATCTGCTATGCGGCCATTGCTATGTCCACAAACTTCGCTGCAGGTACAGGACCTAAGAAGATCACACATGAGGAAGTAGCGGAGATATTTAAGAGAAACGTTAACAATGTTAGAAAGATAATTGCGGAGTGTGTAACCAAAATACCGAAGATAAGAAAGTGTAACTGTGCATATGCTTTAAAAGGAGCAATAGCAGAGCAATAGCAATACTAAACTTACTTTTAAAATTAATTAAAAGAACAATTAAATATGGTTAAAGGAGCATCTTATGTAAAAAGGTGATAGAGGAGTGAGGGCATATATATTTATTGAAACTAAACCAGGGACATCAGAGGAAGTTGTGAAGAAAATAAAAGAAAGAGTAAAGGAGGTTGTGCAAGCAGACTCAATCTATGGAAGATTTGATGCAATTATCCTAATTGAGGCACCAGACTTAGAAAGTCTGAATGAAATTGTATATAAAGTGATAGAAAAAGATTCTAACATAATACACACTGAAACTTCTCTAGTTCTTTCTGGAAAAGATTAAGGTGGAAGATATGTCTAATAAGGATTTAAGAAGAAAGAGCATAAGAGCATTTGTACTAGTTAGGACTAAACCAGGAACCTCTGAGGATATTGTAAGGTCTAGGAGAATAAGAGGGGTAAAGATAGCGAACTCTGTGTTTGGTCGATATGATGCAGTGGTGGTGATAGAGGCAAAAACTTTGGATGAGTTAAAAAAAATAATTTATGAGATGGTTGAGAAACATCAAAATGTGGTACATACAGAAACATTGATCTCGCTCTTTCAACCTCTGCTGGAATAAGGGAAATAATAAAATAAGTTTGCCTTGCCCAGTTAAAGACAAAAGTTTCGCTGTAAGATTGATCATGAAATGGAAAAGTACAGCGGATAAAGTGCTGCGGAAGTATTATATGAATAATATAGAAATCCAATTGGGAAGAACAGAGAGAAATATGTGAAACTGGTTCAAGAAAGTTTTTACACGGTGAGCCTTTATCCTTTTGCCACTCCGATAGGAGTCAATCGGACGACTTTCTTGGAGAGGCCGGCATTATGTGCTGCTTCTACAACTTCATCTGCACTCTTATAAGCACCAGGAGCCTCCTCTGCTATAACTCTCATGCTGGCAGCCATAACTAAAATACCACGTTTCTCCAGATCACTCCTCACCTGACTACCCCAATATTTCCTTGTTGCCGCTTTGCGACTCATATATCTCCCAGCACCATGAGCAGTGCTCCCAAAACTGAGCTCCATTGCCCTCTCAGTACCTACAAGTACCCAGCTTGAGGTACCCATACTTCCCGGTATTAATACTGGTTGTCCAACATCTCTATAGTCAGGAGGAATGAGAGGATGGCCGGGTGGAAACGCGCGTGTCGCACCCTTTCTATGAACTACAACAGTTTTACGACTTCCATCAACTTTATGTTCTTCAACTTTTGCAATATTGTGACATACATCGTATAGTAGATTCAAGCCAAGTTCCTCATCACGTTTTCCGAACACTTCTCGGAAGCTTTCCCTAACCCAATGCGTAATAAGCTGTCGGTTCAAGAAGGCATAGTTTACTGCACATTTCATTGCCTTAAAATATTCCTCACCTTCTTTACTCTTGAAAGGTACGCATGCTAGCTCGCGGTCGGGTGGATGGATTCCATGTCTGTGCATTGCCTTTTCCATTATTCTCACATAATCACTTGCAATTTGATGCCCAAAACCTCGGCTTCCAGTATGGATCAAAACAACAATTTGACCTACATGAGTGATTCCAAATTTCTTTGCTATGGATTCATCAAATATTTGATTCACAACATCAATCTCCAAAAAGTGGTTTCCGCTTCCCAATGTACCTAGTTGAGGGGCACCTCTCTGTTTAGCTCTATCACTCACAAAAGAGGGGTCAGCATCCTCCATTCTTCCTTCTTCTTCAATATGCTTAGCATCCTCAGGACGGCCGTATCCACGATCTATTGCCCATTCAACACCTTCTACAACGGCACGCTCAAGCTCATTAATACTCAATCTGAGTTTCCCCCTTGAACCTACTCCGCTCGGAACATTTCTAAAGAGGGATTCAAGGAGTCTAGACAGTAAAGGACGGACATCTTTCTCTTCTAGTGTCGTGGTTAGAAGACGGACTCCACAGTTTATGTCATAACCCACGCCACCGGAGGATATTATACCTCCCTCTTCAATATCGAATGCTGCAACACCACCTATACAGAAGCCGTAACCTTCGTGAGCATCACCAAGGGCGATGCTAAATTTTCTTATGCCAGGCAAAGTGGCTACGTTAGTAATTTGTTCCAAGGTTCTATCTGTCCTCATCTTATCAAGTAGTTTTCTGGAGGCGTAGATCCTTGTAGGGACACGCATGCCTCTTTTATAGCTTTGAGGAATTTCCCATATGTAAGGAGTTATCTGATTGATTCGACCTGTGAAAGGACTCATCAGTAGTTAATAATTAGCGGGAGTCCCATATATTGTTTTACAGAAAAACTCACAATTTTTAGGATTTTCCTAGAAGGTTAAAAGGAGAAACCAAGTTTTCTAAGTTCTTGAAGGACATTATTATCTAGCTTTAAAAACCATAAACTTTCGAGTCCCATACCTTCAGGAGTCTCTATCTCCATACGTAGCAAGTTTTCTTCCTCCTGTGATATATCTTTTATAGCGGATTTTTCTATACTTATTTTGAAACCTCTCGAACCCAGAAAAGATCTTTGTGAGATATGCAGCGAATCCCCGGATACTTTGAGATCTACATCCATCCATTGACCATTTATCCCAAGTTTTAATTTGGATCTAGTCATGTGACTCCCTCAATTTTTCCCCAAGCGTCTTGAGCTCACCCTTTTCATAGTACATTATCCGTGTACGCAGTTTTACAGGGATACCAAGGCCTCTGAAGAAACCATAAAGCTCCTCTCCACTTATCTTACCCCTTATACGACCAGAAAGAATCAATTTAGCGAGTAACGACAGAGCGAGCTGCGTAGCTTCAGGATATTGCGACTCTGCTGCATTTAGTACCTCAGACCCTCTACCAACCAGCCTACTGATTACTACATCGCGGGGACTTAAGGATTGTCTCTGCTGTTCACTTATTTTTTGTTTCGCTTGAAGTCTCCGTAGGAGTTGCTTCATTTTTTTCTTTTTTATTTCCTCTAATTCTCGGCTCTCATCATCAGTCATAAATATTCATTAGATGATGTGAAGGAGGAAGTATTAATTCTTTAAATTAGGGATTGGTAAAAATCTTGGCGCCGGGGGTGGGATTTGAACCCACGTGGCCACAAAGGGCCACGGGCTCTCAAGGCCCGCGCCATGGACCACAGATATGTGTATCCGGACTTGGCTACCCCGGCTTCCTTAATGTATTGGCAGGAAATATCTCAAAAATATTTCTTAAGTTTAAATTGAAGACTGAGGGGATTTAAATTGGGATGAGATACAGATTTCTTGAGCATACATCCGATGCCTATGTAGAAGCTGAAGGAGATACTTTGGAGGAGGCTTTCGTAGAGGCAGCGAGGGGTATGTTTGATGTAATAACGGATCCTTCCACCATTGAAATATGTGTAAAAAGGGATATTACAGTAGAGGCAGAAGATCTGGAGAGCTTACTTTATTCCTGGTTGGAGGAACTGCTCTTACTATTTGATATTGAAGGCCTTGTAATAAATGATTTTAGTATAATAATTGAAAAAAGAAGTGGAGGATATATACTTCAAGGAGAAGTAAGAGGAGAACCCTTCAATCCCTCCAAACACCCTCCTGAGACTGATGTGAAAGCAGTGACATATCATGGAATGAGCATAAAGAAAACTAACAACAAATATGTAGTTAGAGTGCTTTTTGATATCTGAGATGTTCTCAGCCGAGTCTGAGGACGCTTTTTGTTGCTTTCCTGATATCTACAGCCTTTACTGTCTTTCTTCCTGCATGTGCAGCGAGATCTACTGCCTCCCTGCCAATTTTTATGCCTATTTCTTCGAGGACCATTCCAAGTTCCTCAACAGCATCTTCGCCCACCCTTTCCGCTCCGGACTTTTTAATTATCCTATGAATTGCAGATGAGGAAATTTCTTCCGACATTTATTTATCACCTCAACTTTTCATAATATTTTAATACTATTTAATTTTTTCTATCAAAAATGTGGAGAGGATAAGCCAAAAATTGAATATTTAAAAATTTTGTTATTCTCGCCAAGCTAAATATAAGATCAGAATACAAGGAGGGGGAAACTCATAGCAATATACTCCTAATTGCACTTATGTAAAGTTTATTAAGAAAGTGAGAATGATATTCTTTCATAGATACTGAAGGGTGAAAGGATAGGTGTCATTTGAGATACAGGAACTTCCTGACATACTCAGGGTAATTATATTGTTATCGCTAACTGAGAAGTGTGAGTGTGAGAAATCGGACCTTAAGAGGAGGGTCTCCAAATATCTGCGAGGATATGCACCCATCGATGAGGAGGAGATGAGTGAAGCACTCGAGGAGATGGTGGAGGAAGGACTCATACTAAATGAAAATGACAAGTTTAGATTATCGGAATTAGGTATAAAGATAAGAAAGGAGTGGGAGTCTCTACTCCTAAAAAAGGAACCATTACTTGAGCTTATCGCAGGGCTTACAGACGGCACCATAACAGGTTTAGTCGTTATCCTTTCTGAATTCTTGGCAGGAGTGAAGGCGGAACTTGCGATATTTACAGCGTTTTTGGCATTGGGTGCTGTGGCAATAACCAACTTCTCAAGTTTTATGCTGGGAGGAAGGACAGAGGATGCCGCGGATTTGCTCACATTAAAGAATTTGATTAATTTTAGTTTAGGGGATATACCAGATAAAGAAGAGAGAAATAAATCGCTTATAATCGTCAAAAATCTATTCACTATTCTTCAGAAGGAGACTATAAAAACTAATTTGATATCCGCACTTATATGTGGGATTACGACATTCCTAGCGGGAAGCGTACCTATACTAGCATTTCTTACACTTCCAAGCCCTGAGAACCTTTTTTTATCTACTGGAATAATAGTGAGCCTGATAGGTATATTTCTCGTCTTCTACAGGTCAAAAAGATCAAAAATAAACCTCAAGGTAGCTCTATTCGAAACACTAATAATAATTAGTATAGCTGTTTTGGCGTCTTTGGTCCTCGGACAGAGTATTTAAAGAGAAAGTGTTTTGAGGCCAAAATAAAGAAAGGGGAAAGGGGAAGATTACCACCTTTGAGATACTTCCTCCAATACTAATAATCGTTTCCATCTGGCATCCACCTGCTGCTGTATCTCATCGATTATATGTCGGTTTTGAGGTTCGAAGAGGTGTTTGAAACGACCTTGCAATTTGAGGTACTCCTCTATAGGTTTAAATGATTTAGGCTTCACATTTATTCTATAAACGCCGTTTATAACCTCGTATAATGGAAATATCTTCGTCTCCACAGCTAATTTACCTATTTCGACGGTCTTCGATGCATCAAATCTCCAACCTGTCTGACAGGGAGTGAGAACATGTATGAATGAGGGACCATCAGTTTCTAGAGCTCTCCTAACTTTGTTCACATAGTCTAGCCAATAACCTATCGAGGCCGTAGCCACATATGGGACTGCATGTGCCACCACAATACTTGCCAGATCTTTCTTGTATTCGAGCTTTCCTGGAATAACCTTACCAGCAAAGCTTGTAGTGGTCTCTGCACCCCTCGGTGTGGCACCACTACGCTGGATACCGGTATTCATATAGGCTTCATTATCAAGGCAGATATAGAGGAACTTATGGCCTCTTTCAAGTGCACCAGACAAAGCTTGTAATCCAATATCGAAGGTTCCTCCATCTCCACCAATGGCGATAACATCTGCATCTTCTGCCCTACCTTCTTTAACGAGTTTGTCTAAGGTCTCAACTATCCCACTGGCAACTGCCGCAGTGTTCTCAAAGAGGACGTGGACCCAAGGTACCGCCCATGCAGTATAGGGATAGGGAGTTGAGGCAACCTCAACACAGCTTGTCGCATTGACGACTATTACAGGCTTTCTAATAGCCTTGAGAGCCAACCTTACAGCTATTGCAGGACCACATCCCGCACATAGTCTATGACCGGGGCCAAATAATTCTTCCCTCGGCAGATCAGTAGCCCGTCTGAAATATGTTTTTACTTCCATCGCCTATTCACCTCCCTTCACACCAATAAAGCCCATCCGTATG
>NJEE01000106.1 GCA_002255045.1 Candidatus Bathyarchaeota archaeon ex4484_205
AACACATCGGAAATAAGGGAAATCTACGAGGAGGCTGGAGAGGAAGAGCTCAGTTGCTATTGGGTTAAGAGAAACTTGGAGGTCTGCCTCAACCCTAGAGTTTGCGAGGACGCCTATCCAGATGAAACTCCAGAGAGAGTTGCCTTTAACAGGAGTAGGAGATGAGAAGAGGTTGATTCCCCTAGGAGATGAGAATCCTAGAGAGAAAGTCCCAGTAGTGAATTACGCCATAATCTCAGCTAACCTCTTAGTTTTTCTTTTCTCCATCTCCTCTGGAAGATATGGCGAAATAGTAATGAAATATGGATTTATCCCGGAAAAGTTCTTCCGTGGAGAGAACCTATTCACTCTAGGAATTGGGGCATCTATAACTCACGCCCTATTGACTGGAAGCCCGGATATTCCATCTATTGGTTCCTCTGGGGCAATAAGTGGAGTAATAGGAGCCTACTTCCTACTTTACCCTAGGGCTAGGGTCTACGTACTCTTCTTCATTTTCTTTCAACTCCTCTTCGGGATAATATCCGTGATAAAGCCTCTTTTCGGTATAGCCTATTGGGCACACGTCGGTGGTTTTCTGATTGGTTTGGCAGTGGGGACATTCCTGAAACTGAAAAATAATGAGAGGAAAAGGAGAAAATCAGAGTTCAGTTCCACTATTTCACGGGATACTTCCTCCTGTTCTTTTCTATCTTTTCAATTATGGCTTCTTCAGGATTTATTCCAAGAACGTCTGCCAATGACAGACAATATATCATCACGTCAGCTAGCTCTTCACGTACTTGCTCCGATTTCTCCTCACATCGATATGGCCAAGTCCTTCGGGTTGTGATACTTCCTCCATCCCCTCTCGTCCCGAAATTCCCTGATTGTTTTTAGGAGGTTCTCCAACATTCACCCCGGTGATCCCTTGAACAAAGGGGAGAAGAAGTTTTCCAGAGTTAAGCTCAGCAAGTTCCTCTCCCTAGTGCTAAGACACAAACCATGGATACTTGGTCTAGAATTAGATGAAGAGGGATTTGTTCCAATTGAGGATCTGATTGAAGCGTTAAAGCGTAAGGGTTTCTTTCTAGATGAAAAAGAAGTTTTCCTCCTAGTAGAGGGGGATGAAAAGGGGAGGTTCGAGATTTCTGGAGGAAAGATTAGAGCTAGATACGGGCACAGCATTCCGGTGAGAATAGATTATCCAGAGGAGAAGAAAGTGAGAGTGCTGTAGAGGAGAAGAAAGTGAGAGTGCTGTACCACGGTACTTCTCCGAGAAACATTCCTAGGATACTGAAAGAGGGACTTAAGCCAATGAATAGAGTTTGGGTCCACATGTCTCCTAGTTTCGAAGAGGCTCTCAGAGTGGGACTGAGAAGGAGCCAAAGGTGTTTCTCAGCAAGGAGGTTCCACCAGAGTGCATAAGAGTGGCGCCGGGGCGGGGATTTGAACCCCGGAGGGCATAAGCCCACTGGCTTAGCAGGCCAGCGCCTTACCAGACTCAGCCACCCCGGCAGCGCGGTGGGCGTGCCTGGAGATGGACTCCCCTCCCTGGGAAGAGTTGTCCCCATTGAGGCCCCTCCGTTGGCGGGTTTGAGGTTACAGGGGACCGCCAGCCCCCCGGCCTAGCCCACCGCATTCTCATCCTTTAACTGGAGAGTAATTAACACTTACGCCTCACAATAGTGTTGGAGTTCCTGTCCTCCCAGCTCAGTCAAGTGATGGAGCGATTCTTCCTAGAGAAAAATTTCCTTATTGAGTCGAGTATTCCCTCTTCTTGAGAAAACTTCTCTTTCAGATCCAAAGGCATTTCCTCTTTCATTGCATCATATATGGCTAAGATTAACTGCCTCTCTGTTGGTACACCTCTTATTCCGACCTTCTCCTCTTTCCCATGTATCACTATGGTGGGTGTAGCTGTGATCCCAAATTTCCTAGCTCTCTTTAACCCCTTTGGAGTTCTCACATTTGTTTCCACTAACTTGGTCTTGAAATAGGGCTTGTATTTCTCCGATATCTCCTTAATTGCTTTGATGGCCACAGGACAGTGAGGACAGGTCGGACTCGTGAAGACCTCTAACTTGACTTCCATTTCCTCTCTCCTCCCAGACTATGGGCCTCAGCGGGAAATACCGAAAAGTATTTATTGGTTTCTCCTTCCAACTCACCCGAACAAAAGACAAAGGAGGGGGAACAATGGCACAAGAGGAAAACGTGGTCTATATAGGAGGCAAGCCGGTTATGAACTACGTGCTGGCAGTGATAACCCAATTCAACGAAGGGGGAGATAGAGTAGTCCTGAAAGCCAGAGGAAGGGCAATTTCAAGAGCTGTAGACGTGGCTGAGATAGTGCGAAATAGATTCCTGCCGAACATCGAAGTCAAGGACATAAGGATAGGGACCGAGGAACTTCAGTCAGAGGACGGTAGAACGGTGAATACCTCCACTATAGAGATAGTGTGGTGGTATTAGCCTGAAAGGGGCAGTGGGCCAGTGACTTCTCCCCTCATTTTTATTCGGAGGTGCCCTATTGAAGGCTCCCCTTTGCGAGATATGGATATGTGCCAAGACTGGAGTTTTGTGTCCTAGTTGTGAGAGTAAGCTGTCGAAAGGGGAGATCACAGAACTGGACGTCAAAGTTTCAAGGATCTTGTATGAGATGGCAAAGGAACACCCAATTATAGATAAAATAACTTTTCTCAGAGCATTCCAAGGGAAGAGGATAATAGTTCTAATGGTGGAGAAGGGAGACGTTGGACCCCTAGTAGGAAGAGGCGGTAGGATAGTGAGAGAACTCTCTAGGAAACTAAAGAAAGAGAAGGTGAGAATAGTAGGTAAGAGAGAGATGAAACAGATGATCCAAGACTTAATAATTCCTGCCAGACTTCTGGGGGTGAATGTCCTGTATTTGCCGGGTGGAAAGGAGAAATACAGAGTGAGAATACCCAAAGAAGATAGAAAGAAGATACCAGCCCAAAAGGAGGAGCTAGAGAAAATCATGCGTGAGATGTTCTCATCCGAATTCGAAATACGCTTCGAGTAGGGGATTCAAATGAGAACTCACTACTCCTCAGAGGTCTCTCCTGAGATGGATGGGGAAGAGGTAATCGTTTGCGGATGGGTCCACGATTTGAGGAACTTAGGTGGCCTGATCTTCCTAAAAATAAGGGATAGGGAAGGAGAAATACAAGTAACAGCCCCCAAGAGGAAAGTAGATCCAGAGACTTTTGAACTTATCAGTAAATTGAGCATAGAGGACGTGGTATCAGTAAGAGGAATAGTGAAAAGAGAGGATCAAGCTCCTAGAGGGTTGGAAATAATACCTCTAGAAGTGGAAGTGCTGAATGAGGTTCTGGGAAAACTCCCTCTGGATCCTAGGGGTAGAGTGAAGGCGGAACTAGATACTAGGCTAGATGCCAGAGTAGTCGACCTGAGGAAAAGGGAAAATCAGGCAATTTTCAAGCTTCGGTCAATAGTTCTGAGAAGAATTAGGGAATTCCTTTATTCTAAGGGATTCATAGAAGTGAATACTCCGAAGATAATAGCAGCAGCTACTGAAGGTGGAACTGCGCTTTTTCCAGTCAAATATTTCGAAAGAAATGCCTTTCTATCTCAAAGCCCCCAACTTTACAAGCAAATGTTAATGGGTACTGGACTGGACAAGGTCTTCGAAATAGCTCAGTTTTTCAGAGCTGAAGAACACGATACTAGAAGACACGTAAACGAATTCACCAGTATAGACATAGAAATGGCTTTCTCCAAAAAGGAGGACGTAATGCTCATCTTGGAGGAGTTACTGAGAGAGGTCCTATCAGAGGTTGTGAAGACCGAGGAATTAAAAGAATTGGGGATAGATGAAAAGGACTTAGATGTAGAGTTTCCTCTTCCTAGGATTCACTACGAAGAAGCCATCGAAATGCTAAGCGAAAAGGGAATAGAAGTGGAGTGGGGAGAGGACATTCCTACAAAGGGACTCAAGGAGCTCTGGAAGCTAGTTGGTACCAAAGCCTATTTCATAGTGGATTGGCCAATGAGTGCTAAGCCCTTCTACATAATGCCCAAGGGCGAGTTGTCTGAAAGCTTCGATCTGATGTTCTACGAAATAGAGCTCGCTTCTGGAGGACAGAGAAATCACCTTTATGATTCCCTCGTAAAAGCCATAAGAAGTAAGGGGTTGGATCCAAATGACTTCTCTTTCTACCTAGATGCCTTCAAGTGGGGAATGCCTCCTCACTCCGGATGGGGTCTCGGCCTTGATAGGCTAATGATGGCTTTAACAGGAGCAGACAACATAAGAGAGGTAATACTATTTCCCAGAGACAGAAACAGGGTGATTCCCTAACCAATATTGGTCAAGAATAGGAAAGGGCATCTGTCTTCATGAATTCCCTTATGACCACTGTAGCGTAGCTCCCCTTCTCCAAGAAGAAGTGAAAAACGACTTCTCCATTTTCTTTTCCTGAAATCCCTATCCCCGGAGAAATGGATAATCTCCTAAGCTTTCCTGGAGCTCTGAGCTCCGGCATTCTCTCTACTCTGAAGTTCCTAGGAGAAATTTCATCCTCTTCGAGTACCTCCCTCTCTATTTTCCCTATCTCTCCACTGGAGAAATCTACTGCGAAACCTGGAACTAGGACTAATGGTCTCCCGCTTTTATCAGTTCTCTCTCCGGGAACTGGTTCTAATAGATTAGCTTTTTTCACCTTCTCGTCTTCTGCCTCAAAACGCATGGTAAGGAAAGTCTTAACTGCTCCTTCTAAATCTCCTTTCACTATCATCTTTCCGACTACGTGAGTAACAGGCCTTATGACGCCAAATCTCTGCAGCCCAAAGTAATTGGGGATTCCTTTTGACTCTAATTCTGATCTTATTTCTAATGCTTTGTCTAAATCTCTAGTCTCCCTGATTACTATCCTGAAGTAGTTTCCTAGGAGGTCCCCCATGAGTATCCTATTTCTCCTTCTGCCTAGATACTTGAGTCTCAATCTTCCCTTCATTAGGGTCAGATCTCTTTTAGGGAAAGGAGATCTGATGCTTATGTACTGATAAGTCAATGCTCTTTTGTCTTTAAGACCAGCTACACCAATCAATCTCGGAGATAATGAGAATCTCTCGGATATCTCTTCAATTGCTCTGAAAGTCTCTATGTTCTTCTTTATCAATAAGAATACCAAGTTTTTCCCTGTGTTTTCTATTAATCCCTCTGGTCTTTTTTCCACGACTACAAAATCTTCTGGGTACTTTCTGGTTATTCCTCCAATTCCCTCTTCATTGGAAGAATAGTAAAACATCCCGACTGAGGCTTCCGTTTCGTCCTTACTACGCATCATAGTAGCTTTAACTCCCCCGTTATTTCGTCTATTTCCCTACATGGAGCAGGACCTATAGCCAAAACAGTGAGGGTTCCCTCCTCTATTTGAGTCAATCCCGCATCTCTAATCAATACTGCTGGTAATTTCCTTCTGTTGGCCTTTTCATATAGTTTCAGTAACTCTTTCTCTCCGCTCACCTTCAAAACTATTTTCTTCTGCCCTTCTCGAATCCATTTATTGATCCAATCTTCCTTCCCCATCTCTCTGGCCTTAAGGAAAGACGAAATAGACCCATGTGCTACTTGAGCTGCTATTTTTCCTTTGCCCATTCCTAGATCCGTTCTGACTACTATGACCTGTTTCATACGTAAGAAAAGTAGTGGGAGGGAAGAAAAGTTTTACTTCTTTCTCTGGGGAAGACCTCTCGGCCTAGTTCTGCTTGGAAGACCCCCCGGCCTTGGTCCTGTTCTGAGTGGGGGCGCCGGTGCTCTCCTAGTAACTGGAATTCTAGGAGCTTCTTCTGGAGGTGGAGCTGGAGGTCTTTCCTCGAGTACTCTATGACTATTGAATCCCCTGGAATCGTGATTTCTCCAGATTCATTTGCTATTAGGTAGAACTTAGGCATTTTCTTTTGCCCAGGAGTTATTCTTCCAAGAGTTACCGTTGTTGGTTGCCCTTCCTTTGGTTCCAACTCCATCGGTGGTGTGAAAGTAACCCTGACGTTGTCTGCGGTTCCGTCTCCAGTGTTCGTGATGGTAATGGATACCTCTACCTCCTCTCCGACCTTAGCTTCCGGAGGGTTCACTGAGTGAGTTACCTCTAGGGCTGGGGTGCCTACAACAGTGACCGTAGCTCCCGAAGATGACTCTTCGTATAATCTTCCCTCTTCATCGTAGTAGGTCACCTTCGCTGGAGGTATTGTAATAGTTCCAGTCTTAGTAACCTTGAAATCGTAAGTGTGAGTAGTGCTTGCTTGAGGAAGTAGCTCAGGCACAGTCTTATCTTCAGGAGTCCCTAATGCTCCAACAGGCTAAGTTCTTCGCAGGAGCGTCCCCTGAATTCTGTACGTTAACGGTAACCCTAACTGTCTCGCCCTTCTTAACCTTCGTTGGTTCCACACTCATGCTTACGGTGAGCCTAGGCTTGGTCTCCTTTACCTCTATGGTTATAGGTTGAGTTGGGTCTGATGTATATTTGTTCCCAGCTTCGTCCTCGTAATCTGCCTGAACAGATGGCAAAGTTATCGTTCCAGGTTGATTTGCCTTCAGCACATAGCTTATTGTCTTCTGTTGATTTGAAGATATCGTAGTAGGTCCCAAACTCACACTTCCAGAAATTAGGG
>NJEE01000049.1 GCA_002255045.1 Candidatus Bathyarchaeota archaeon ex4484_205
ATATAAATTGAAGGTAGGAGGAAAAGTAATTACTTCACGGCTCATATTCCTCTGTTTGGGGTCTAAACCCTTTGCTCCTCCAATTAATGGTCTGAAGGAGACAGGTTTCTTAACAAGCGACACAGTACTGAAACTTGAAAGGCTTCCTAAGCGATTGGGAGTAATTGGTGGAAGCTATATTGGACTTGAGTATGGACACTTCTTCTCAGCTATGGGTTCGGAGGTCACAGTTGTAGAGATGATGCCTAGAATACTGCCTATGGAGGAGCCTGAAATATCCTCGGTGGCTGAGAAAGTTATGGGGAAATATATGAACATATTCACAAACAAGAGAGTTGTGGAGGTGAAGAAGGAGGGAAACTCCAAACTTATGGTTGCTGAGGACTTGACGAGTGGAGAGAGATCAGTATTTGAGGTTGATGAGGTCCTTGTTGCGACAGGTCGGGCACCAAATACAGATATTCTGAAGCCTGAGAAGGGAGGTATAGAAGTGGATTCAAAGGGGTGGATAATTACCAATGAATATTTGGAGACAAGTCAGCCAGGAGTATATGCCTTCGGCGATGCAAATGGGAAGTATCTCTTCAAGCATGTGGCTAACTATGAGTCTATGGTTGTATACTATAATGCGGTGTTAAACAAGAGGATTAAAGTAGACTATCATGCTGTTCCACATGCAGTCTTCACATACCCTGAAATCGCCTCAGTTGGACTGAGGGAGAAGGATGCAATCAAGAAGTATGGAGAGGAGAATGTCCTCATAGGTCTCGCCAGATATGAGGATACTGCTAAGGGGGAGGCAATGGGGGTTAAGGACTATTTTGTCAAAGTAATTCTGAGGAAGGATAGTCGAGAGATACTTGGCGCACACATAATAGGGCCTTATGCATCCATCCTGATCCAGGAGATCGTCAACCTAATGTACACCTCTGACAAGACATATACTCCTATTTTGAGGGGGATGCATATACATCCGGCCTTAAGTGAGGTGGTGGAAAGGGCGTTCTTCAACCTGATGGAGCCAAGCCAGTACCATCATGTGATCAGGGAGCACTTCCACTGGATTTAATACTAAGTTATCTTAACATCCAGAAGCTCATTAAGCTTCTCAAAGGGAGAGTCCCAATCAAGCTCCTTGCTGGGTTCATACTCCTCAAGTCTAACTGAGTTCCTCACAATATCCCTTATCTCCCTCAATCCTTTGACGTATCCCAATGCACTTGCCTGAACCATGATGTTACCTAGAGAGGTTGCCTCAATAGGGCCTGCTGAAACAGAGCAACCTGTAGCATCTGCAGTAAATTGATTGAGAAGCCAGTTCTTTGAGCCTCCTCCTACAATCCTTATGTTCTTCACAGAGCTTCCGGTTAATCTTTCGAGACATTCCTTATAGTATCGATACTTAAGCGCCAAACCTTCTAGGGCAACTCTCACATACTCCCCTACGTTTTCAGGCTTCTCCTGAGAAGTAGCCTCACAGAATGAGTTAATAGCTTGAACCATATCCTCAGGAGCTAGAAAGATAGAATTGTCCACATCTATAATACATTTGAAGGCCTTCGCCTTAGAAGCTGCCTCAGTAAGCTCGCTATATGAATATTCCATGCCCTGCCTCATCCAGCTTCTTCTAAGCTCCTGAACAAGCCATAGACCCATTATGTTCTTAAGTAGGCGGACCTTCCCAAAGGCACCACCTTCATTCGTCAAGTTATACTCCATACTTTCACGTGTTATGAGTGGCTCATCTACTTCCATGCCTAAGAGACACCAAGTTCCAGAACTTATGTAGATATCACTACTCTCAGTTAGAGGAGAAGCCACAACTGCAGATGCAGTGTCATGGGTTGCTGTTGCAACAATCTTTAACTCCTTCTGACAGACTCTGGAAAGTGGCTCAATCGGGTTACCGAGAATAGTTCCAGCATCCACTATTGATGGAAGGATAGAAGTGGGTAAATCAAGTTTCTCCAAAAGTTTCTCAGCCCAGCGATGTCTTCGCACATCGAAAAACTGCGTTGTAGTTGCGTTTGTATATTCACACATCTTCCTGCCAGTAGCCCAATAGTTGAATAGATCGGGAATCATCAGAAGGCAATCTGCAGCCTCCAGCTGAGTTGGATCTTGAAGCTTCAGGGCATATAAATGATATAGAGAATTAATCGGCATAAACTGTATACCCGTACTATGATAGATCTCTTCTCTTGAAATCTTTTGCAATACGACCTCCATGATTGGCTCCACTCTTTTGTCCCTATAGTGCCTGGGATTTGAGAGAAGTTCGCCATACTTGTCGATTAGTGCAAAGCTGACACCCCAGCTGTCGAAACCGAGAGACTCGACCTTACCATCAACATTTCTCAAAGTATCTGCAATACCCTCCAATATATCATTCCAAAGTCTGAGGACATCCCAGTAGAGACCTTGACCTACCCTGACAGGGACATTAGGAAACCTATAAGTTTCTCGGAGAGTAACTTTATCCCCAAGTCTCCCTACACATATTCTTCCACTCTCTGCACCTAAATCTACCGCTATAAACACACTGTTTTTCAAACCAGTATTTGAGTTTTTACATAATCTTTAATTAAAATTTACTGTGAAACCTAAAGTTCCTTGACTTCCTCCCTTCCAGATTCCAGCTCTTTCTCCTGTTCTTCGTCAAGAGACACGAGAACTGCCAGAAACTCTCCTACATGTGTCTTCTCCTCTTTTGCAATATCAAGGAGCACTTTCCTAAGTTTCTCGTTCTTAACAAAGGAAGCCATCTGTTCATATAGATTTATTGCATCAAGCTCTGCAATCAAACCAAATCGCGCGACTTCCTTATCAATATCCTCAGCTTTTTTTAACTTACTTAAATCTATGGGAATTTTTGATAACAATTCTCAATCACCTCAATTTTATTTACTCTTTTCTGAGAATATAAAAGCTTCCTATAAAAAACTTTATTTTTACACAAAGAGAGTAATTGTATTGAAAATGAAGAATAAAAATGTCTTTATATTTTTGATGTGTTTCATAACTCTTCTAACTTCAAATATAGTATGGTCTCAGAGAACGGAACCTGAATGGATCTATGAAACGGGAGGTACAGTATGGTCCGTAGCCATATCTGATGATGGCAACTATATTGCTGCCGGGGCATGGGATAATAATGTATACTTTCTAGATAGAGAGGGAAATCTTTTATGGAAAAATGAGGTCAGTGACAAAGTTTGGTGCCTAGCCCTCTCAGGAGATGGAAATTATGTAGCTGTAGGTTGCAAAGATAAAAAATTTTATCTCTTTAATGGTGATGGTGAACTACTATGGAACTATGAAACTGGAGGCATAGTAACCGCTATAGATCTGTCGGCAGATGGGAGTTTGATTGCTGCAGGTTCTCGAGACGACAAAATATATCTTCTAGATAGGGATGGCAATGTAATAGCAACTTATGAGGCAGACAATGATATAAATGCTATAAGAGTTACGTCTGATGGAGAGAAGATAGTCGCAGGTTCAAGAGATAAATCGGTATATTACCTAAATAGAGAGGGAGAGTTATTATGGAGCTACGAAACTGATGAGAGTGTGTATTCAATAGATATAACACCAAACGGAGATTATGTTGTGGCAGCCACAAAGAGCAACACAATATATCTTTTGAATGGAGAAGGGGAGCTTCTTTGGAGTACAGCTGTAGAAGAACATGGAGGAGAACTGAAAGTAAGGATATCTCGAGATGGAGATCTAGTTGCAGGGTTTAATGTGGTTAAAGTCCCACACTCCGACTTTATTTCAGGAAGTGTAATACTTGTGAATAAAGAAGGAGAGGAAGAATGGAGATACCGTGTAATAAATAACAAATTTTTAGATGGTGACATATCTGCGGATGGAACTTTAATTATAGGGGCTAGCAGGAATGGTACAATATATCTATTGAGTAATGAGAGAGAACTTGTATGGTGCTATCAAGTAGAAGGACAAGCAGGGACGGTAGCGATGACGCCGGATGGAGAACTTATAGTGGTGGGAACAAATGAAGATAAGGTATACCTTTTCTCCTCGGGGGTAGTAATTCAAGAGACAAAGACAAAAGAGACTAAAACGGAAGAGACATCTGCTGGAGGTATTCCTATAGAATACATAGTGGGAATAATAATTCTCCTTATTATTATAGTATATGTCGTGTTAAAAAGCAGAAAGCCGAAGAAGAAAAAGAGAAGATACAGTGAAAGATCACAATAGAAGAAAGCATAGCATATATAATGAATATCTCTCAAGAACGGTCACAATAATTTTTCTCCATACTCGTGACGTGTAGAAAGAGGTCAAGCAGGCTAATCAGGGGAAAACCTAATATTACTTAAGTTAAAATGAGATTGGATGTTCGAATATCTCATTATGGCAATATTTGCGGGTTTCATAGGTTCAATTATGGGGCTGGGTGGCGGAGTGATCATGGTTCCAACACTAACCTCTATCTTCAATATTCCGATACATAAGGCGATAGCTCTGAGCATAATGGGTGTAGTTGCTACAAGCGTCTCAGGAAGCTCAAAATATTTTGAGAGGAAGCTCACGAACATCAGGCTTGCAATGTATCTTGAGACTGCGACAACTGTGGGTGCTTTATCAGGAGCATTACTCGCATTAATAATGAGGGAGGGTTCACTCTATCTTATTTTCGCCGTATTTGCATTTTATGTCTGTATAGCTCAGCTTCACTCCATAAGAAATGAAGAAAAGGAAAGGGTGGTGATATATGAAGCTCACGTGAGGAGAGTTACAAACAAAGGTTTCTTCAATTTTTCAGGAGAATATTACGATGAATACAAGGAAACAAATGTGAAGTATGAGGTGTGCGGATATCTTAAAGGATGGTTGATATCTATGTTTGCGGGTGTAGGGTCGGGATTGCTGGGTATAGGAGGAGGATTCATCAAAGTGTCAGCGATAAACATATTCATGAAGGTACCTCTCAAGGTAGCTATCGCAACAAGCAAATTCATGATAGGAGTTACAGCAGCTACAAGTGCAGTTCTATATTATGTGTGTGGTGTAGTTGATTTAGGGCTCGTTGCACCTATCGTAGTTGGTACAACAATCGGTTCATATATTGGCACACTTGTCATGAATAGACTTAAATCGAGATGGCTTGCCTTGGCCTTCGCGATGCTCGTAGCCTACTTGGGGCTAAATATGTTATTCAAAGGACTGAGGATAATAGGTGTTATGATATAGGTGAAAGATATGGAACTAGGAAAACTAAGCTATAAGGTTCTGAGGGTAGGAATGATTACTAGTACCGTATTTCTATTGATTAGTATAGGATGCAATGTTCTTAGCTTTAAGAGCTATTCGGATGCTTTCTCACTCCTAGGTTTGGGAATATTGATAGCAACACCCTATATCATGGTATGCTCCATAATCTGGTACTCAATTAAGGAGGGAGAGAAGAAGCTACTCTTAACTTCTTCTGTCGTATTGATAGTTATGATGGCAAGCCTGGCAGTTGGCCTAGTTTTCCATATAGCTCCTACAGGGTAATGAATTAGCCCATGAGAACGATCTTCTTAACTGTATCGAGTATAAGTGCCTGATCTCCTGTGTCACGTGCCTCCTCCAATTTATCCTTAATTACATAAAGTTTCAGCGCCTTCTTCATCAGGTTTGCAAAAATCTCCTTGGAGAGCCTCATAGCTTGAATAGGATCCATTCGGTAGGTGAATTGATCCTCACCAAACCATCCTTCATATCCTGTGTCAACTGCAGCATAGCAGAAATCTATCATTCTCCATATATCTCCTGTTCCTGCAACCCTATCTTCATCATTACTATGGAGTTTGGCAGTATTTATGTGGAAGTTTCTCAGAGGTACGCCGAACCTCTTCAAGGCATATATGGTGGCTGCAGGTTCAACAGCATACATCTGTTCATGTCCATAGTCGATTGCAACACCCATGTTATTTCCTCCACATGCCTTATTCACCTCAATAGCTACGAGTGCTGAGAGATGTGTGGTCGGTATAATCATGTTTCCTTCTCTGGGCTCATGTAGTTTGGCCTCTACTCCGAAACCCAATCCCTTCTCCTTAGCAGCCTTATTTATCTCGATACAGCCCTCAATGAAGAGGTCGAGCTGTTTACCATAATTCACTTCGAAGTTGTAGTCCCAGCCGTCTGACCCAGGCCAGAGAGCGACTGTGCCACAACCAACCTTCTTCGCTATATCTACAGCCATAAGTGCTTGGTTAAGGGCGTCCTCCCTAACCTTTGGAGAGGGATTTGTTAGCGCGCCCATCTTCCACTTGGGATGAGTCCAGAGGTTCATATTCATGTTCGTGGCAACCATTCCATATTCCTCAAGCCGACTGACTACGATTCCAATCATATCCTCATCCATCTTTCCATCCTTTATGAACAGCACATCATGAAATTCTATTCCCTTCACACCTGCCTTGTGCACCCTATCTATTTGGCTCAATATATCGCTCTTGAAAGAGGGGTCATCAATATTGTATCCTTGGGTTGCAAACCTATCTACGAAATCTCCCGCAGCCCAATGCCCAGCTGCAAACTTTATATCAAACTCTTCAAAGAACTCATCGATTACTTTCCCCTCAAGATAACCTGAAAACCTCGTATCTAATTCTTTGAGGGAAGACTTAGAGACCTTCATAAAAATAAGAAAGTTATTATTAATTATTAAAAGATTCTCTCCATGATCTTCACACCAATTCAGAAGATCGGAGCTTTTCTTCTTTCTGAGAAAACTAATATCTCAATAAAAGACCATTAAATTAAGAAACTAGATGTTTAGCGTTGAAGCAAAGAATCTCACAAAAAGGTTCGGCTCCCTTACAGCAGTAGATCATTTAAATTTCAGAGTAAGAAGGGGAGAAATATTTGGGATTTTAGGTCCCAATGGTGCTGGAAAGACAACTACAATTCGTATGCTTGCCTGTCTGATTTCACCATCGGAAGGCTCTGCCAGAGTGGGAGAGTATGATATATCCAAGGAGCCGCTTAAGGTGAGAAAGATAGTGGGGATATTGACTGAGAATCCTTGTTTATACGAAAGGCTGACAGCCTATGAGAATATGGATTTCTTTGGAGAGGCATACGGCATTTCAGATAGAAGGGAGAGAAAGATGAGAATTAGAGAGTTACTTGAGTTCTTTGGACTGTGGGAGCGAAGAAATGACAAAGTAGCAACATTCTCAAGGGGGATGAAGCAGAAGCTTGCAATTGCAAGGGCTCTTATTCACCATCCTCCAATACTCTTTCTTGATGAACCGACTTCCAATCTCGATCCTGAATCTTCAAAGGAGGTTAGAGAACTTATAGAGAGGCTTAGTCGAAGTGAGAATTCGACT
>NJEE01000050.1 GCA_002255045.1 Candidatus Bathyarchaeota archaeon ex4484_205
TTGTTTATTTGCAATACAGAGAATTTCTTGTTTATTTCCAATAACTCATATAGGACGTCTATGCTATGAGTAGATATTAACACCTGCCAATTTTCTTTAGCGAGCCACCTGAGGGTCTCCCTGATTAGACTAGGGTGAACTGAGATTTCGAAATCGTCCCAGAGAACCATCTTAGGCTTCAGGGTTTTCAAGAGCATTACGATGGTCAGGACTTTCTTGAGACCACTTCCAAGGTCCCTTAGTCTTATATAAGCCACTCTCCCCTCTGGAAGTACTTTCCTTAGGGAAACTCCGTCTTTAGTCCATAGCACCTCAGTAAACTCATCTGAAATGGTTTCCTTGACTAATCTAACTGCTTTCGTGTTCAATCCCTTTTTGACTATTTCCTTCTCCAAGTCGATAAGTTTCCTCTCTAAGAAGTCTAGGAATTGTGTGTCACTCGGTATGTATACAGATAGGTCATTTACCTCAGGAATCTTTACTCCTAAGTAATTCGAGATTCTCTTTATGGCTTCTTCGTAAACTAATTTTTCCTCTTTTCCGTCTTCCTCTATGATATACTCCCCTCTCCCCTTAGTGTCTAATCTAAGGATGTATTTGTTTCCACTTCCGAGTGTGTATCTCAACTCTGACGTGCCAGAGTATCCATAGACTAGGGTTCCTTCAGTATGGAGAACTTGTATTATCTCTTCCTTTGCCTTTAATGAGGTTATACTTCTACTAGACTTAGATTGATTTGTGTATTCCATGCCATAATATACCTTGGACTTCTCTCCGGGTATAGGGAATAGGTAGAGAGCTTCCAAAAGAGAGGTCTTACCCGAGTTATTTCTCCCTATTATCACCGTGAATTCAGAGAGAGGTATAGGTTTGTGACTTTCCTTTATTCCTCTAAATTCCTTTACTTCAATTTCCTTGATTAACATATTCCCCTTCCGAGGATTCGAATAAAAAATACTTAAAAATATGTTGATGAGAGATCTAGTACTGGTAGTCTCCTGATACTACGTTCAATTCTCTGAAACTCTATTATTCGTTTTTTCTCTCTCTATTTTCAGCTCTCCAATTTGAATCAATGCCTCTTTTACTTTGTTCTCGTAGTCTCGTTTGGAAATCCCTCCAGAAGATGCTCTCAGATCAATTGTCATTTCTAAGTTATCGAATTTCGTCTTCAAGAAGTTAAATACTCTGATTAGATCTGCCATCTTTCCTCCAATGAATGGTAATGTAAGCGTGAGTTCTATCTCTCGAATTTCCTCGGACTTTTGGATTACTTCCCCTCTCTCCTTCCTCTTGATCTCTATACCTCTATCCTTCCTCGCCTTCCTGACAGGAGTCTTTATGCTTCTGATTTCGCACATTTCCTTTCTTAACAGTATCTCGTTCTCCCTGAAAGTAACATTTGGTCTCTTTCCGAAGTGTTTGCAAAGCGGATTTCCCTTTTCTTCCGTACCTAGGCCAAAACATCTGCTCTCTACACCGTTGATTATTCCCTCAGCTAGTATTTCCCTATTAGCCAATCTCACCTCCCCTGGGACTCTCAGAGTAGATTCCCATATGTCAAGAGTCCTCACGTAATCTTTCTCCTTGAGGTATTTTTCGAGTATCAATTTGGGAGAGATACCGTCCAATATCTCCTCCTCTACTTTGAGTTTCTCAAATACCTCCTCGTCTATCTTTCTATTGTTCGTTGGTATTCCCAAATCTATCTCCTTGAATCCATCTCCACTTGGGACCAGTATTATTCTGTAGAGGTTTCTCACTTGATGCGGTAAGTCTTCCTTCATGAGCCTCCTTCTCTTCTTTTCGATTTCAATTCTGTCAGCTGCATCTAGGATTATATTCTTATCCTCCTCTATTGACTTACAGGCTAGATACTCCTTGATTAACTTCTCAGTGGTTACTCTCTCGCTCTCCTTAGGACAAAGGAAGAAAACAGTATTCCTGTATATTCTCTGTCTTTCTCCATAATAATTAAGTATTTCCATGCACTTCTCTTCGTTTCTCTCTTCCATTACGATCAACTTGAACTTCTTAGAATCCCCTACTTCCTTTGTGTCTTTTGGCCAGACGTAGCACTCCATTACTCCTCCCAATCCTATCCTCAAATATCTCTTCATGACCTCTCTAACATTCTCCTCTCTTATGCTCTCTACTCTATCCAAAATTATCCTATTCAGATTCGCTCTTGAGGAGAAAAAGTACTTTCCCCCATCATATCTCATGTAGAAACTCTCATCCTTCAGTTTATCTAAGACTTCGACTAAGACACTGCTAGGAATCCCTGCTTCTCCACAAGAAATCTTGACTTCCTTGGCAGTTGCCCCTTTATCCTTCCCTCCGGAGAAGGAGTACATGAATACTGTTATGGCTGCTTTAGTCCCTAACTTGTATCCTATGTATGACTTTCCGATTTCTGAATCTATCTTCTTTGAATTCGAATTCTCTGAAGTTATATCTGCGGCTAAAACTCCTTCATACTCATTCCCTATGTGTTTTATTAATTCTTCTCTTATCTCCTCTCTCCAGAGAGGAAAGTCGGATATCCTTAGGAATTGCTTGCTTGAACCTAGATACTCTCTGATTAAAAGTGATAACAGTCTTAAGACCCCTCTAGTTCTCTGAAATTTTGGAAATGTTCCCCATCTCTTGTAAAGTATTTCTATTACCTCTGGTTGGAAGGGATAACTCCTCAGGAATCTTTTTCTATATTCTAACCTCTCTGAGCTATCTGAGATTAGCCCTTCCTCTTCCAAGTAATTTAAGAATTCATCTATTACTTCCTCAGCTTTATCAAGGTGTATCCTATCGAATAACCTCTTCCTGACTATTTCCTCCACCTCTTCATCCCTAACTGGAGAGTAGACTTTCTCCATCCTTCCAAGCAATCTCTGAGTTCTTTGGAATAATTCCTCACCCTTATCGCCGTAATGTTCCATTGCACTTGACGGGAGGGTAACTACCATCATTGATTTGTCAAGACTCCTTACCGCTTCGGTAAGCTCTTGGAGGAAAGCGAGAGTTTGTTCGGCTAAGTTGCTGTCCCCAACTTTTATTCCAGACGCCCTAGTCAGATATTCTAGAACTTCATCCATTAAGATGAGAACGGGCTGGTTATTCTTCAATATTCTCTTCAATTTATCTGATCCAGGAGGTATTTCTCCAGCCAGTAACTCAGTTTTGCCTTCCAATTGTCTCTCGATTAGTTCCCACATCCTATCTTCCTTAGGATCCAAATGAGTCCCGACTATCACTACCGTCTTGGCCCCCCATTCCCTGGCCTTGTGATAGAGGGCTATGAGGGAGTGTGTTTTTCCTCCCCCAAATGGAGTTTGGAGTTGTATCACTGGGTCTCCTCCCTTGCCTTCCAATCTCCTCTTCGAGACTGAGAGTAATTTCTTCAGACCATCTGTTTCATAAGTTCTTTTAAAGAAGAGATTTGGATTTTTATACTCTTCATGAGCTTCTCCTGTAAACACGTCCCATAAATTCGCTGCAAAAACATCCATGGTGAGTGTCCCTTCTAGTACGTCGTTATGGGGTATTGCTATAGATTGGAAGCTCAAACTCCTCTCCCCCTCACTCCACTATTACGTGGAAAGAGTCTTATTAAGTCTTTCGTGTTGTGGGACTAAACCGCTCCTTGAAACTTTACTCATCAGATAAAAACTCCTCTGGCATGACGCATTCTATTCCCAAATTTTCAGATATAGCTTCGCATAGTTCTCTATCTGTAGTTATTACTATTTCGGATTTAGAAGAGATGGCTAATTCAACTAGGTAAATATCTTTCCTGTGAATTTTTTCCTTAATGGCACTGTCCAATTCTCTCCTCTTCGAAATCCACTCACACTTCTCTGAATCCTGTAAGATTCCTCCAAAGAGTAATCTAGATATATCTCTTCCCTCAAGGATTCTGTAAGACTCTTTGGAAATCCTGAAGATCTTCTTCTCGATTCTAGAGCTTCTCTCCAGTACTATCTTATGGCACTCACATTTTACTTTTTTCAGAAATTTGAGTAATGTGGGATATTCTCCCCTAGAGAAGTAGTAGTAGATCCACTCGTCCACTACTATTTTCCTTCCCATTTGAACACTACTCCTTGCCCTTAGGCCCCAGAATCAATTCCTCCATTTCCTCTATCTCTTTTCTCATGAAGTGAATTAGTCCACCTTTTATTTGCCCCATCTCATTTACTTCTTGCTTTCTGAAGGCAGTCTCCTTTCCCTTCTTTTCGCAGAGGTAAAAGACTACTTCTTTTGGAGATATTTTCTTCGTGGCAACTTTGTGTAGTATTGAGGAGACAAATGCTTCACTATGAGTTGAAATCATTACTCTCTTCCCTTCCTTTTTTACCATCTCATGGAGGACTCTAACGAACTCTCTCTGAGTATTTGGATTGAGATGTATCTCTGGCTCCTCTATCAATAGTGTTTTAGTCCCGCTTCTGAGTAACTTAGCTAAAATGTAAATCACTTGGTTCTCTCCGAAACCTTCGTTCACTAAGTCCACGGCCACGGCGTTGTCTTCCTCCATTACTCTGAGATAGAAGTTGGTTGAACCTGGGGGAGTAAATGACCTGAAGGATTTTCCGAATATTTTCCTGAAGTAGGAGTGTACTTTTCCCTCTAAGTATCCTCCTCCCGAGACTATTTCATTGGCTATTTCGTCTTCTGTAATCGGGTACGGACCTGGAGTTGCCTTAGAGAAAATCGGTTTAGTGAATCCTCTAATGATTGGAGCTATGTCTATGGACCTTATTTCCTCTAAAAAAGAGTTGAGTTCCTCTATTAGTTTAACCTGTTCCTCCTTAACTTCTCCTATATGTTCGAAGTTCACTCCATTCCAACTAAGCTTGAGATTTCCTATAGATATCTCCTTCCTCACGTTCAATTGGTAGGGAAAAGTCACGTCTATTTTACTGTCTACATCTCCTACTTTTATGTGGAAACTTCCCCCTTCTCTCTTCAGAGAAACTTCGTATTTCATCCTTCCTAAGGATGTGCTTCCGTGTACTCCTATTCCTATAGTCTTCTCTGTTGAATGATCAAAGACGACTTGATCGAATCCTCCCAAATTCAGGAACCTTAAATTGAAGAAGTTTGCTTGAGGTTGATTCGGGTTGTTTAGTACGTTCCTAGCTACTAATAGGGAATAGAAGAGAGAAGATTTTCCTGAGGAATTCTCTCCGTAAATGACTGTTATTGGTTTTAGTTCTATTCTCACATTCTTTAGGGATCTGAAATTAGTTATTTCAATCTCGTCTATCAATGGCTTTCCCCTAGCTAATGTGACTAAGTGCTAAAAAAGTTTTGTCTGCACGCTTCTCCTCCTAGAGTCGAATTTACCTGAAAGGAATCCCTCTATCAATTTTCTCTCTTTACTATCGTCTGGTAAGGAACTAGCTATTGCTTGAGCTACCTTAAAGAATGTCTCTTTCATCATTCCAGCCTCTTCTAACGTCTTCGTAATTTCATCTCTTTTCCCAAGCTTCCACAGGATTAACACCTTATGCATGACATCTATCATGTCTTCTCCCCTTATTTCTTCTATTTTTCTATCTTGGGGTCCCAAAACCTTTATTAATTCCTTTTCCTTATGTATGAACCCTCTGTTCCACTCCTTAGTTAGGTCTATGCCCACACTCTGCGCTATCTTCCTAGCTTCGTCGAAGTGAACCTTATGCTCCCCGAAGGTCCATCTGTAAAGGACGTAGAACCTAGTCAGAGGGGAGAGTTCTGCTACCACCTCTTCGTGCAATATCCTCTTTATTGCGTATTCGGTGATTACTCTCCTAGTGTAATCCAAAAGTTCTACCGTTTCTATAACTCTCCCCTTGTAGTCTATCACTTTCTCGTATTTACCAAAGACCTCTATCGCTAGCCCTATTCCCGCTATGAAGAAGTCTGCCCCAGTTATTCCTTCCTGCCACAACTCGTCTAGTTTCTCGTATACTCTCTTCCTTATTTCCTCTTTCACTTGACTGTGCCAACCTGTCTCCTTCCTTTTTGCTTTCTTACAAACGAAGTAGATCGAAGAGGCAAGAGCTGCTGAACGTTTGGCTCTTAGTCTAGCTTTCATCTCTGTTTCTATTGGCCAAGAGGCCATTGGAATCAAATTAGACTCTAGGAGGGAATTTACAAGTGTCTCCCATCCTGAGGTTGATTTGTGAGTGTAAACTATTGTTGCTATGCCATTTGGCTTTAAAACCCTTGAAATCTCCTTAAAGGCTTTTTTAAGCATTTCCTCAAAGTATTTTTTGCCTGCTTCAAATCCACCTTCTTTGTGTGAATAAGCCACAATTTCCTTTGATTTCGGCGTTAATGGAGTCGTAAAAAGTTCAGGATAAAGGTCGCCAATGCTCCTTTTAAGCCACACATAGAAGAAGTCTGAAAGATAGGAATATGGCACATTATCATAGTAAGGTGGGTCGGTAAAAACAGCATCGAAGTAGTTGTCGGGATATGGAAGTTCGGTAGCGGAAGCCTGAACAACCTTTGGGATTACGTGCTTTTTCATCTCTCCCCCTCCAGATCTTTTGGGACCCTCTCTATGTTATTTCTCAGTTCGGGAAGCTTCAACTTTATGGTGTCCCATACAACATCGTATTGTATTTTATACTCAAAGTGAGAACGTATAAGTCTGTCGCAGAGACCAAGAATCTCTCTCCGCGAGATATGCAGATATTTTTCTTTTATGCTCTGAGGAATATTTTTCGTTGCCTCACCAATTATCTCAAATTTTCTGATAACAGCACTTGATGCTTTCTCATCCTCTTTGAAGCTTTCAAAGTCCGCCCCCTCCACGAATTTCTCTATTGCTTTTATCAATTCCAGTATACCCTCCACATAAAGCTTTATATCCCTTTTACTCATAGATAAACAGCCTCTTTCAAAACCCCTTCCTTGATATCCTCCCTCACTACATCATAGGGAGCTGCGTCAACTTTAACACTAAGCTCTTCTTCAAGAACATGGAAAGTCCCGCAAGTTCAAACAGTGTTGTCCCCTTGTGAGACCTCGCAAGCACATCAATATCGCTCCCTTCTTTCTGCTCACCACGAACATAAGAACCAAAAATACCTATGACCTCTGCCTTATATCCTTTTTTATCACTTCCCGCAATTTTCTTGGTCTTCCTTTAATTTTATCGTTTTTCATTCTTCTCTCTCCTCCTTAGTGTTCTTTTTGCTCTTCACAGCCTTTTGCGCATCAATGGCAAATCGAGAAACATCTAAA